>CAUQPD010000052.1:0-8995 GCA_963519935.1 uncultured Streptococcus sp. | reverse complement strand
GTATCTGGCGTATGAAAGGCCGTCCTGAGTTGATGAAACTCATGGCCAGTGTCGACGTGCACGCGCCTGCCAAACTCCGTGTCAATGTTCAAGTACCAAACTTCGATGACTTCTTTATAACCTATGATGTCAAAGAAGGCGACGGCATGTGGCGTTCACCAGAGGACCGTGTGATTATTTGGTAAGACAAAAACCAAGGAAATTATCCTTGGTTTTTTGCTTGTTAGAAAAAGGGATTAAAGGTCTTTTCGTGAGCGATAGTCGTAGCTGGACCATGCCCAGGGTAGACATCGTAGTTAGGGAGGGTGAAGAGTTGCGTCTGAATGCTATGAAGGAGTTGTTCCGTGCTACCTGTAGGAAGGTCTGTCCGACCGATGGTTTCTCGGAAAAGAGCATCTCCGGTCAAGACAAGATGGGCATCAGGAAAGACCAGGGAAACGCCGCCGATAGAGTGCCCTGGGGTTGGTAGAACTGTAAAACAAAATTCCTCAAGCTGGTATTCTTCATGAAAGACAAAGGTGTGCTCTGCAGGTTTTGTGACCACGTCTGCCATATCATCATGACGAGGGAGACCAGAGAGATTATCTACAGGTGTATAAAGCCAGCTAGCTTCACTCTCTGCTACATAAACTGGGGGATTTCCAAAAGTATCACGAACCAAGTCCAGACTCATAATATGGTCGTAGTGGGTGTGGGTCAGGAGAATCGCGCAGACTGGTTTGTTGATTTTTTCGATAGTCTTGCGGATAGCTTTCCAATGGCTACCTGGGTCAACCACAATCAGGTGTTGGTCCCCTTCCAGATAATAAGTGTTTTCATAGGCAATGGGATTCACGGTTTTATGGATTTTCATACTGGCTCCAATCTCAAAGAATGTACTAAACTAAGTATAGCATAGAAGAGAGAAATAAAGTGAAAAGAAAGTCCCTCATTTGTGTTAGAGGGACAATGATCTTATTTAAACTTGAAACCTTCGTAAATGAGTTTTGCTTTGGGATTCTTTTTCTTGATTTGCTTGGCAAGGGCCTTCATCATAGGAAGAGGTCCACACATATAAACAGTAGACTGGTCAGGGATTTCTTCTTGATCCAAAGTCAGGTATCCTTTTTCATTGCTATCGACCAGCTGAAGGTCAAAGTTAGCATTTTGACGGGCGTAGTCACGAAGTAGATCTAGGTAGACAGCATTTTCCTCCCCACGGAAACTATAGTAGAAGCGGACATTTCTGTCTAGGATAGGATGCTCCCGGATATAAGAGATGAAAGGTGTCATTCCAATTCCACCTGCGATCCAGATTTGCTGCTTTGGACCGTGTTCCATAGTCATATGCCCATAGGCGCGATCAACAGCAACCTTGCTACCGACTTGAAGATTGTCATAGATATTCTTGGTGTGGTCACCAGAGTTTTTTATCGTAAAATAAAGAGTTCGTCCTTTTCCTCCAGAGATGGAGAAAGGATGTGGAGCAGTCTCAAAACCTTTTTGGAAAATTTTTAGAAAGGCAAATTGCCCGTATTCGTAGGTGAAAGGATGGCTAAGTTCTATTTCAATTTCAGTCGTATCGTGGTTGAGGCGTTTGATTCCTACGATTTTTCCAAGATAGGTGAAACCGATCTTTTGATAAAGGAAAATAATATAAAAACCTGCAAGCAAGCCTAAAATAGCATAGATTCCAAAGATAAGACCTAGGAAACTAAAGGAGAGGAGACGATTTCCCATGATCATCAAAACATGAAAGAGACCAAAGATATAGGCTAGATAAACCAATCGATGAATCCATCTCCATGCTTCATACTGGATATATTGTCCCAGATAGGCAACCAGAACAATGCTGATAAAGATATAGATAGCGATATTTCCAAACTGTGCGGCCAAATGCGAACCCCAGAGGCCTCCCATGCTAAAGTTGTGTAGGGTTAGTAGGAGAATGGATAGAAAAGCCGTGAATTTATGAGCTAGATACATTTTTTCAAGTCCGTTAAACCAAGCCTCAAGCAAGGGTAAACGGCTAGCTAGTATAAAAGTAAGTGAGAGCGTAGTGAGAGCTAAACCAGGGATTAGAAACTGACTAACACCTGAACTGAGCCAAGCTAGGATAGTCAGAAACATACTAAGCCCGATAAATAAAATACCTTTTAATGATTTCATAGTAGAAGTCCTTTCATGGATTTATCTTATATTGGATGTAATAAGATTTGTTACATTTTAACAAAAAATGAATCTGTAGTCAAGGTTTAGGGTCTCGGCCTCTAAGTCAAATCTTCATGATAATCTATAAATAATGGCTAAGAAATATACTGTTAAATTGGTGCACTTCTTATAGAAAATTTTTTGTTATAACAATGTAAGACTTGGGAAAATTTAACTTCTACAAGACTCTAAAAAATAAATTGATACATCAAAGTGTATTTTATTTAATTATAAGATAAATGGTTCCTGTAATTTACACGCTGTAAACCTGCATGAATATTGGTTTTTTAAAGTATTTACCATTAAATTATTTTTGTATTTTTCTAAAATAAAATTATATAAATTGTTGAAAAAGATAGGGAAAAGTGTTAGTATGAATATGCATATTGAATACGAGGATATAATCCTTTTAGAATAATGAAATTTAAGGACCATTTTTTGAGTAGGGAAGAAATTTCGTTTTTTTCTACATTTCAATATCGATATAATAAAAATAGGGAGGTTGTGTGTCTCATGAAGAGCAAACAACAGGATTTTAGAACGGAGAAGTACATTCGTTATGGCATTCGGAAGTACAGCTTTGGGGCAGCGTCGGTGGCAATTGCGGCCGGTTTGATGATGTTCCTAGGTAATGGTGCGGTATCGGCGGCGGAAGTACAAGGTGCAGATGCAACAGTGACAACGACAACACCAGTAGCAGCAAAGGAGTCGGAGTCAACTATAACGGCGGAGAAATCTGAAGCTAAGGCGTCAGAAAAAGTAGTAGAGACTAAAAAAGTTGATAAGACTGCTCTGACTAAAAAAGTAGTTGAGTTAGAAGCGAAGATTGCATCTGCAAAGAAAGCTGATGCAACAGCGATAGCTACTGCAAATGAAGTATTGACTGCGGCAAAGGCAGTTCTTGCAAACGAAACTGCAAAACAGGCTGATATCGATGCAGAGCATGCTAAAGTTGAAGCTTTGATTACAGTTGTAGTTGAGTCAGACGAAGCTGGGAAACAAGTTGAGGAAACAGCAGCAACTACAGCAGTCAAACCAGTGGCGACCACTGCTACAGAAAAAGCAGAAGAAACAAAAGAAACAAAAGAAGCAGAAGAAACTGTCAAACCAGTCCAAGAAGCTAAAAAAGTCTTAGAACAAGTTACCTCTGAAGCTGAGGTAACCAATGTTTTAGCAACTGAAGCAGTCCGGAAAAATAAGCTTGATGCTGAAAACAAAGCGGCAATTGAGGCGGCGATAGCTAATAATAAAGAAGTTATTGCGGAAGCTAAAAAAGTGTTAGCTACGGATAGCGTTACAGCTAAACAAGGCAATGAACAATTGTCACGTTTGAACGAGTCAATTCTTGCAGTATATAATGAGCTAAAAAAAGCAGGAATCGGAAAAGATGGAAACTTTGGAGTCGCTTTGGCTGCTCAAGATTTCTATGCCGAAGAGGGTTCTAACACAACTCATGCATCGGAAACAAACGCTGCAAATCATACTGGTAAAGATACCTATACAATTCCAGTACAAGAAATTAAATTAATTACGGGTACTGATGCTACAGGGTTAGAGATTGAAGTCTATTCTAATCAACGGACTGGTGAAGATACCAATGCTGGAAATGGGATGCATACAGAACAGGGTGGAAAAACTGGTCATAACAACAAAGGACGTGTAGACTATCCATTAACCCCTGATGCTGCTAAAAAATTAGCTGAAGAAGCACCACTTTGGAGAAATAAACTCCGTGCGGATGGGTCAAGAATTTTAAACGCTGCGACGTCAATATACTCTGCCAACGGTGGTTATGAATACCTAGCTACAGAAATTTATGGCTATGGGTATGAACAAGGAGTTGACAGAGTTTATATTAAAGGTTTGAAAGATCGTATTGCAGTTACAGAAAAAGCTAAGCAAGCTGGTTGGAGTCTTACCTCTGTAACACCAACTAACCTTGTACCAGGTGTTACTTATGATGAGGCGACAGATACCATTCAAGGTAAAGTAGTTGCTGGTATTGAAAATGGAGTATATGACTTACGATTCAATATTACTGCAACGAATACAGATGGGCGGACTGTCACCTTCCAAATTCAGAATCTACGTGCTGGTTGGGTAGGTTGGCAAGATAGCACACCTCCTACAATTCAGTCAGATTCAGCTCGTTATGATAGAACTGTTGGTGATGATGCGAATATCAATCTTCGTTTTCATGATTCTTCGGGAGCTAGTGCGATACCTGGCAATTCAGCAGGAAGCTATGACTATACAACTGCTGAAGGTAAAGTAGTTAAAGTTCGTCAAAATTCTTCTAAAGCAGTCACAGGTGTCTCAGGCTACAACACTATAGGAGCAGAATTAGATGATTCTAAAGTGTTGATTCCTGGCACAAACTATACTGTAACAAACAGTACTGCTGAAGAGCAAAAAGCTGCTGGAACCAACATGGGTAATGCTGTCATTGGAGGTAAGGTGACAGAGGCAGGTATCTATACCGTTTCAGTATTTGCTAAAGATTATGATAAATTATCTAATAATACGACATGGAATCAGTCAGGTCAAGAGGCGCACGGTTCTATTACTGTAGTTGTTAAGCCTAAAGTTGAAGTTCAAAACGTTGAGACCTATTCAACAACAGTTCCTGTTAAAATCTCGACAGGTGCTACAAGTGCTAAGGTTACAATGCCAGATGGAACTGTAACAAACTTGAAAGCCGTTAATGGTAAATGGCTTGTAGATAGTGGTTCAACCAATACTGCGGTTACTGAAAATCAAGAACTAGGTGCTGTAGATTCAAATACCGTCTTTAATATTCCAGTCACGTCAGAAGCAACTGCAAAAGTTGGTGTTGATAATATCAAAGTAGAAGCATCAGCTGAAAATGTTAAGGGAACTTTCTTACGTGATCGAGTTGAATTGAATGGAACTGATGGGCAAAAACACACTGCAGTTTTAAATAGTACATCTGGTCACTGGGAGCTTCCTGCTGACTATGCCGAAGTGAAAACAGCAAATGGAGATGGGACTACAACTTGGACGAAACGCCAAGTATACACTGAAGCGAAACTAGATGGCGGTATGAAATTCTTCATTTACGAATATACTCGTCAACTTGATAAAGATGGAAATGTAACAAGTGTAACTACTCCTGATCGTCCAATGACGGAATATGTTTCTCAAAATACTAACCAAGCTGGCGATGGTATGTCAGTAACTATTACTTTTGACAAACATTCAAACACATGGACATCATCAGATGGAACAGAAGTTACTGCTAAAAAGTTGGGTGATGATTCATGGGAAGTTCATACTAAATCAGGTTTTGGTGGAATCATTAGAGGAACAATCGCAACTAACTCAGATGTTGCGACTGTTGTCAATACGAAACCAACTGCAAGCTCACAAGATTATACTTCTACTAAAGGAACTGCGGTAGATCTCCGTAATGAAGCAAAAGCTGCAGTGACAATCTCTGATGCAGAAGATACTAAGTACGGAAAAACAACTTACATTACTCGTATTACAGTAACATCTCCTTCAGGAGTTCAGAAGGTTTATGACACTAAACAAGATGCAAACAACTATAATCTTGCTAGTGGTTATACACTGAGTGAAGTGGGAGTCTATACAGTAACAGTTGACGTTATTGATAGTAATGGCAATTACACAACAGATGCTACAATAGGTGGAACTGAATCTGGTGTGGATCATGGGGCTGGCTCATCAACCGCTACAACAACTTACCACATCACAGTAACAGACACGATTGAAGGTCATAATGTAACATCCACAGATGTTCAAGGAGCGACTCAAACAGGTACTCCAACCTTTACATCTGTTGGTGATGGCTCACCTGTGGCACCAAGTGCTACTTCACCTGCTAAGTTGGTAGATCCTACCACTGGTAAGTTAGTTGACCAAGTAACAATTGATGGTCAAGGAACATACACAATTAATAATGAAACTGGTGTTGTGACATTTGTTCCGTTGAAAACATTCACAGGTACAGCAACCCCAGTGACTGTATCATTAACAGCAACTCTTGGTCAATATAAAGATGGAAAACCTATTACCGCTACAGCGACAGCAACATATACTCCAACTGTTACACCAGTTACTCCAACAGCAACTCCTGCAGAATCAACTGGTATCCAAGGCGCTACTCAAACAGGAACGGTAGCATTCAAAGAAGGACACTCTGTTGCTCCAATCAAGCCGAACTCAGCTGTTCTTCTTGATAAGAATGGTACTCCGGTAGCACCTGGAGCTTCAGTAGATGCTTTGGATGAGAATGGTAACAAAGTAGGGGAATATACAATTGACCCAACTTCAAATACTGTAACATTCAGTCCAACCGATAAGACTTACAAAGGTAAAGTCCAACCTGCAACAGTTCAGGCTGAAGATGAGAATGGTACAAAAGTTAAGACAACTTATACTCCACATATTGTAGGTGTTACTCCAACAGCAGAACCTGCTAAGTCAGTTGATGTCCAAGGAGCAACTCAAGAAAGTACAGTAACATTCAATGGTGGTACGACTACACTGGATGGTAAACAGGTGACTGTAGATATTGACCCAGCTACTTTCACTCTTTTAGATGAAACCGGAACTCCAGCAACATCTGTTCCAGCTAAAGACCCTAGTGGAAATGTTATTGGTACATATACTCTGAAAACAGTTGGTGGACAAGCCGTTGCAGTCTTTACCCCAACTGATAAGACTTATAGTGGTGAAGTTCAACCTGTGCGTGTACAGGCTAAAGATAAAAATGGTATTTCGGTTGAAACAACTTACACACCATTGATTACGCCAGTTACACCAACAGCAACTCCAGCAACTTCTGAAAATATTCAAGGAGCAACACAAACAGGCACCCCTACATTTGTTCAAGGTGATGCAATTGCACCAATTAAACAAGGTTCAGTAAAACTTCTTGATAAAGAAGGGAATGAAGTTCCTGCAGGTCAGACAACTCCAGCTTATGCTGAAGATGGGACTACTGAAATTGGTACATTCTCTATTGATCCAACAACTGGAAAGGTAACCTTTAGTCCAACGGATAAATTGTATTCTGGTAAGGTTACTCCAGCAACTGTGCAAGCAGAAGATGAAAACGGAACTAAAGTGACGACAACTTACACGCCACAAATTATCCCAGTAAATCCTATTGGAGTTCCTGCGACTTCTGAAGATGTTCAAGGTGCAACTCAAACTGGAAAACCAGAATTCCAAGGTGGAACTGCAGTTGTCAATGGAAAAGAAGTTACTGTTGAGATGAATGACACTGTTCCAGCTAAATTGATTGATTCTAAAACTGGAAATGTTGTGGATTCTATCACTATTCCGGGTGAAGGTACTTATACTGTAGCACCGGACGGAACAGTAACCTTTGTTCCTGAAAAAACCTTTACAGGTCAAGCATCAGGCGTTGAAGTTTTACGTGAAGACAAGAATGGAACCCCCGTTACAGCAAGCTACACTCCAGTTGTTAAGGCAGCAATTCCAACAGCTACTGATGCTGTTACAGAAGACATTCAAGGTGCAACTCAAAAAGGAGTGCCTACATTCCTAGGTGGTAGGGTTACTGTTAATGGAGTGGAAAAAATTGTTCCTATTGATGAAACCAAAGGTCTTGAACTTATTGATCCAAAAACAGGAAAACCAACAGATCAACCAATTGTCATTCCAGGCGAAGGAACTTATACTGTAAATAATGGTATGGTAGAATTTAAGCCAGAACCACAATTTACTGGAAAAGGAACAGGTGTAGAAGTTCAACGTGTAGATGAGAATGGAACTCCTGTAAAAGCTAAATACACTCCAGTTGTTAAACCAGCAACTCCAACAAGTTCGGATGTTATTACAACAGATGTTCAGGGTGCAACTCAATCAGGAACACCAACATTTGAAGGTGGAAAAGTCAAAGTTAATGGTATTGAGAAAACTGTTGAAATTGATGAAACAGTCAAACCAACGTTTGATGATGGTACAATAGAGAAGACAGTTCCAGGTGAAGGTACATATACTATTGATGAAACTGGAAAAGTAACCTTTACTCCCGAGAAGACATTTACAGGTCAAGCAACAGGTGTGACTGTTAAGCGTGTTGATAAGAATGGAACCCCAATTACAGCTAAGTATACCCCAGTTGTTATCCCGGTTACACCTACTTCAAAAGATTCTGAATCAGAAGGTCCGAAAGGACAACCTCAATCAGGAACACCAACATTTGAAGGCGGAAAAGTAACAATCAATGGTAAAGAAATTCCGGTAGAAATTGATGAAACAGTTAAGCCGACCTTTGACGATGGTACAACAGAGAAGAAGGTACCAGGTGAGGGTACATATACTATTGATGAAGCTGGAAAAGTTACTTTCACACCAGAGCCAGAATTTGTAGGTCGAGCAACTGGAGTAACAGTTAAACGTGTTGATAAGAATGGAACCCCAATTACAGCTAAATATATCCCTACTGTACGTCCGAATACTTCATTTGTTGATACTAAAGGAAATATCCTAGCACCAAGTGAAGATGGTTCGCAACCTAAGAAAGATATTCCAGGATATAAAATTGTTGAAACTAAGGTTGATGAAAAAGGCAATGTGGTCCACGTTTATGAGAAGGTTAAGACCAGCCATAAAGATAAGGAAGGCAATGAAATTCCAGGTTATCCAAGCGAAGACGGTGAACAACCTAAGAAAGATATTCCAGGTTACCGCTTCGTAGAGACTAAGAAACTTCCAAACGGCGACACAGAACACGTTTATGAGAAGGTTAAGACTAGTCATAAGGATAAGGAAGGCAATGAAATTCCAG
>CAUQPD010000051.1:0-9374 GCA_963519935.1 uncultured Streptococcus sp. | reverse complement strand
GGAATTCTTCAACTGTGATTTTTTCTGGTAATTCATTGACAATATTGGTTACACGGGCACGAACGGATTTCACACCTTTTGATTCAAATTTATCTTTTGAAACCTTGAGGGCGTTAGCAAGGACTGACAGATCAACGTCAAAGAGCAAGCAACCGTGGTGCATGATACGACCATTGATATAGGCTTGGGCATTTCCACAGAATTTCTTACCGTCAATTTCTAAGTCATTACGGCCTGTGAACTCAGCTTTAACACCAAGTTGAGCCAAGGTATTGATGACTGGAGTTGAGAAGCTCTTGAAGTCAAAGGCCTTGTTTTCATCTTCTTTTGAAATGATGGTGTAGTTGAGGTTGTTTAAATCGTGGTAAACAGCTCCACCACCACTGATACGGCGGACCACCTCAATACCATTTTCTCGAACATAATCACGGTTGATTTCTTCGATAGTATTCTGGTGACGCCCGACAATGATAGATGGCTTGTTAATCCAAAGTAGGAAGATTTGATCCTCATCCAAAAGATGTTTAAAGGCATATTCTTCCAAGGCGATATTAAAAGCAGTGTCGTTTGAATGATTGATAATGTATTTCATAGTATTTCCAAAAAATTAGTTTTTAAATTCTGTTCATAGCAATCCAATTTTCTAAAGTGGTAAAAAGAAATGTAACGTGTTATCGTTACATTTCTCGGAAAAATTGAGACAAGAGGCTCAATTTTTAGGCATGGAACTCTAATAGAGGTCGCTGCCGTCCGTACTACTTTAAGAAAATTTAGTTGAAAAACTTATTTATTTTTTCTTAGGTGAATGGATGGCCATTCCTAAAACATCCGCAAATGCTTCGTACATCACTTCAGAGTAGGTTGGGTGTCCGTGGATAGTCTTCAGCATTTCCTCAACAGTGATTTCCATTTCGATAATGCTTGATGCCTCGTTAATCAATTCTGCGGCTGCAGGACCAATGATGTGCACACCAAGGATTTCCCCGTATTTCTTATCAGCGATAACTTTTACGAAACCTTGAGCAGCATCAGATGCAATGGCACGACCGTTGGCTGCAAAGTTGAATTTACCGATTGCGACATCGTATTTCTCACGTGCTTGTTCTTCAGTCAGACCTACTGCTGCTACTTCAGGGAGAGTGTAGATAGCTGCTGGAGTCAAGTTCAATTTAGCAACAGCATGGTTTCCTTTGAGGGCATTTTCAGCAGCAACTTCCCCCATACGGAAGGCTGCGTGCGCCAACATTTTAGTACCGTTGATGTCACCTGGTGCGTAGATTCCAGGAACAGAAGTTTCCATGTACTCATTGACCTTAATACGACCACGATCCAATTCAAACTCAACATCGCCAATTCCTTCAAGGTCTGGTACACGACCGATTGAAAGAAGAGCTTTATTTGCAATGATATCGTCTTTTCCTTCAACCTTGATACGAAGTTGGCCATTTTCCTCGATGATTTCTTGCAATTTTGTACCTGTCAAGATGGTCATACCTTTGCGTTCCAAAATCAAGCGAAGATTCTTAGACACTTCCGCATCCATAGCTGGCACGATACGGTCCATCATTTCGATAACAGTTACTTTTGAACCAAATGTCATGAATGCTTGGCCGAGTTCGATACCGACAACCCCACCACCGATGATAACAAGGCTTTCTGGAACTTCGTTCATTTCAAGAATGTCATCACTTGTCATTACGAGTGATGATTCCATACCAGGAACGTTTATCTTGCTGACTTTTGAACCACCGGCAAGGATAATTTTCTTAGTTTCAAGCAATTCCGAACCATTTACCAAGACATTCTTGTCTTTAGTGATGGTACCAATTCCCTTATGAACAGTAACTCCGTAGCTACGAAGAAGACCTGCAACTCCACCAACCAAAGTATTGACAACCTTAGACTTGGTTTCAAGAAGTTTATCCATATCTACAGTGAAGTTTGGATTTTCGATGACGATACCACGGTTTGCTGCATGACCGATGTTTTCGATGATTTCAGCGTTGTGAAGGTAGGTCTTAGTTGGGATACAGCCGCGGTTCAAGCAAGTTCCACCGAGTTCAGATTTCTCAACAAGGGCAACCTTACCACCGAGTTGGGCAGCTTTAATGGCTGCCACATATCCAGCAGGACCTCCACCAATCACAACGATATCAAAAGCATCATCGCTCTTACCATCGTCGTTTGAGGCACTTGCTGCAGGTGCAGGGCTAGCTTCTGGGGCTGTTGCTCCAGCAGTTGGGATGTTTTCCCCTTCTTCACCAAGGTAACCGATAACTTCCGTTACAGGGACAGTTTCACCATCTCCTTTGAGGATGGCAATCAAGTACCCATCTTCTTCGGCTTCCAATTCCATGCTGACTTTGTCAGTCATGATTTCCAAAAGGATTTCTCCTTCTTTTACAAATTCTCCGACTTTTTTATTCCATTGGACGATTTGTCCTTCTGTCATATCCACGCCGGCTTTTGGCATAATTACTTCTAAGGCCATGTCTTACTTCCTTTATCTATATCTCTAAAAATAAATACTGTATTTTTAAACCAACATTGAGATTGGGTTCTCAATTAAGGCTTTCAAGTCTTTCATAAACTTAGCACCAGCCATACCATCTACGACACGGTGGTCAATAGTTAACCCTAGGCTCATGATAGGACGAATAACAATCTCACCATTGACAACTACAGGTTTTTCAACTGTTGAGCTAACCCCGAGGATAGCTGAGTTTGGTTGGTTAATAATCGGACCGAAGGACTGAACGCCAAACATTCCCAAGTTACTAATTGTGAAGGTTGAATTTTGCAGTTCGCTTGGAGATAATTTACCATCCAAGGTACGACCAATTACATCCTTAAAGGCTACAACCAACTCTGACAAGCTCATTTTTTCAGCATTATAGACAACTGGTGTCATTAGACCATTATCCATACCAACCGCCATCGCAAGGTTGACATAGTTGTGAGTGATAATGGTCTTGCCATCTTCTGTCAATGAAGCGTTGATGTAAGGATGTTTCATCAATGTTTTCACAACAGCGAGTGAAAGAAGGTCTGTTACAGTAGTCTTCTTACCAGTTGCTTCCATAATTGGCTCAAGAACCTTCTTACGAAGAGCCAGCATCTCAGACATATCGACATCGTAGTTGAGTGTGAAGGTTGGCGCAGTTAGGTAGGATTCAACCATTCGTTGTGCGATAACCTTACGCATTGGTGTCATTGGAATACGCTCAATCTCACCATAAGGAGTGATATTGTCTGGAACTTCTTCTACTTTTTCAATTTGAGCAGGAGACTTGATAGTGTCGTTTTCGATATTTTCAGGAAGTAAGGCCAAAACATCCTTCTTCATGATTTTACCACGATGACCTGTTCCTTGGATTTCCTGCCAAGCAATGTTATGTTCGAGGGCAATTCGTTTTGCAAGTGGCGAAATGCGAACCACGTTTGTATCTTTATAAGTTTCCACGTCTTCTTTGTGGACACGACCGTTTGCACCTGAGCCAGAAACGTCGTAGAGGTTGATCCCTAAATCATCCGCTAACTTTCTAGCCGCAGGAGTCGCTCTTAGCTTGTCATCAGCCATGACCTCTCCAATTCTATACTAAGATATTAAGGACGAAGAGGGCAATGAAAAAATAGGAGATTGACGATGTGTTCGATGAACACAAGGAAATCTATCTTTTTTTCACAGACCTCCGTCCGAATTCAATTACATGATGCAAAGGGCGTTAAAAGCGACTGAAAAATAGGAAATCGACGCTGGCTTCGATGAAGCCAAGGAGATTTATCTTTTTTCCGAGCTTTTAGCCCGTGTTCAACTCTACAAGTAACTTGGACACGGAACATGTCTCAAGTTACTACGGTTGCCGCTATCAGGCGGTCAACCTAGCAGACTTACTAAGTTTTTTGTCGAATAGTATTGATTCGTCAAAAAACTGTCGCAACTTTACAAACAACTTGGATACAAAACATATCTCAAGTTACTAAAGTTAAAAACCTTAATAGATTTACATAATTTCACTTATGTTATGTACTATTGTTTGTTATAAGTTTTTCGGATTGCATCTTTGATGCTTTCAACTGTTGGAATCATTGCATTTTCTAGATTTTGTGCGTAAGGCATTGGCACATCTTCTCCGGCGCAACGGCGGATTGGTGCGTCTAGATAATCAAATGCTTCTGATTCTGAAATAATAGCTGAAATCTCTCCGATATAGCCACTTGTTTTGTGAGCATCGTTGACAAGCACCACCTTACCAGTCTTCTTCACTGAGTTAATGATGATATCCTTATCAAGCGGAACGAGGGTACGTGGGTCCACAATTTCAACTGAAATTCCCTCTTCTGCTAATTCTTCAGCAGCTTGAACCACACGACGAAGCATTTTACCATAAGTAACGACTGTTACATCCGTTCCTTCACGTTTGATTTCTCCGACACCAAGTGGGATAGTATAGTCTGGGTCAACAGGCACTTCCCCTTTTTGGTTAAATTCTGATTTGTATTCAAGAATGATAACAGGGTTGTTGTCACGGATAGAAGACTTAAGAAGTCCCTTCATATCAGCTGGTGTACCTGGAGCTACAACCTTCAATCCTGGGATATGAGTAAACCAAGATTCCAATGATTGTGAGTGTTGAGCTGCAGAACCTACCCCGTTACCAGCTGCACAGCGGATTGTCATTGGGACCTGACCTTTACCACCAAACATGTAACGAGTTTTAGCTGCTTGGTTGACGATATTATCCATGGCAATAACTGAAAAGTCCATGAAAGTCATATCAACGATTGGACGAAGGCCAGTCATAGCAGCACCAGCAGCAGCACCAGAAATTGCAGCTTCTGAAATTGGACAGTCACGTACACGTTCTGGTCCAAATTCTTCAAGCATACCTACAGATGTACCAAAGTCTCCACCAAAGACACCGACATCTTCACCCATCAAGAGTACATTTTCATCACGACGCATTTCCTCAGACATAGCAAGGATAATGGTGTCACGGAACGACATTGTTTTTGTTTCCATTTTTATCTCTTTCTCCTTAGTCTGCGTAAATATCTTCAAATGCTGATTCAAGCGGTGGGAATGGACTTTCTTCTGCAAATTTAACAGAAGCTTCTACTGCTTCCTTGACTTGTGCTTGGATTTCTTCCAATTCTTCAGCGCTAGCAATGTTATTTTCAATAAGGTAATTGCGGAGGTTTTCAATTGGGTCTTTTTGTTTCCACAATTCCACTTCTTCACGCGTACGATATTTACCAGGGTCAGATGATGAGTGACCAAGCCAACGATAAGTGACACTTTCAATCAAGACTGGTCCATTGCCACCACGAACATGATCTACAGCTTTCTTAAATCCTTCATAGACATCGATGACGTTGTTCCCATCTTCGATAAACATTCCAGGAATTCCATATGCCGCACTACGTTGGTGGATATGTTCCACGTTTGTCATTTTCTTGATATCCGCAGAGATACCGTAACCGTTGTTAATGCAGTAGAAAATCACAGGAAGGTTCCAGATAGAAGCCATGTTCACTGCTTCGTGGAAGACACCTTCGTTGGTCGCGCCATCTCCAAAGAAGCAGACAACGATTTTACCAGTATGTTGCATTTGCTGACTGAGGGCTGCACCGACAGCGATTCCCATACCACCACCTACGATACCATTGGCACCGAGGTTACCAGCATCCAGGTCAGCGATATGCATAGAACCACCTTTTCCTTTACAGGTTCCAGTGTATTTCCCGAGGATTTCAGCCATCATTCCATTGAGGTCAATCCCCTTAGCAATAGCTTGCCCGTGTCCACGGTGATTTGATGTGATCAAATCATCTGGATTGAGAGCCGACATCGCTCCGACGTTAGCAGCTTCCTCTCCGACAGAAAAGTGAGTCATACCGGGAACTTTTCCCTTTTTCACTAACTGAGCAATTTTTAAGTCCATGCGACGGATTTCTTCCATCTTACGGAACATCTCTAGCAAAAGATTTTTATCTAAAGTTGACATAATCTTGCCTTTCTAACTTTGTACTTACCTTACTATTTTACCTTTTTTAGTATACACTGTCAAAGTATATGGCTAATAAAATTTCACAATATAAAAAAATAAATCCCTGTTAAAACAGGGATTCTCTCTAGTTAGAGCATTTTTTCACAAAGTTGTTTTTTCAGGATAATTTCTTAAAATTAGCTCAATCTTTTCATTACGGTTTTCAAACGCCATTGATACAAACAACCAGAAACAATTAAGCTGGCAATTAACCCAATCCAGTAGGCAAATGCCCCTAAGTCAGTTACTTGATCTAGTAGATATCCTAGTGGTATCGCTACTCCCCAATACCCAATTAAGCCAAGATAGAAAGGAACGATAGTGTCCTTATACCCTCTTAAAATTCCTTGGAGCGGAGCCGCAAAGGTATCAGCTAACTGGAAAAAGAGACTGTAGGTTAGAAATACAGCAGTTGTTTCAATGAACTGAGAGTCATTCCCATATAGACTTGCTACACGATCTCTAAAAATGTAGAGAAAGGACAGGGTAAGACCTGCAAAAATAAGGGCAGTTACTCTCCCCAGACGAGCGTAGATTTTTGCATCCTCAAAACGTTTAGCCCCAACCTCGTAAGACACAACAATCGCCATAGCAGAGGAAATACTCATGGGGAAAGCATACATGAGGCTGGAAAAATTCATAGCTGACTGGTGACTGGCGATGATGAGCGATGAAAACTTAGCCATGATTAGTCCAACCACAGAGAAAATGGCTACTTCAGCAAATACGGTTCCCCCGATTGGTAGACCTAATCGAACACCTTCCTTGATTTTATCTATATTGAGTGGAATCCGTTTTTCAAGATGTAACGCTTTTAATCTTTTTTGTTTGAACAAAACAAGCAGGGAAATGCCCAATAAAACCCAATAGGCTAGCGAAGTTCCTAGCCCTGCTCCTGCGCCACCAAGCTCAGGGAAACCGAAAGCTCCATATATCAAGAGATAGTTAAAACTACTATTGAGCGGAAGTAATAGGAGCATCAGATACATCGATAGCTTGGTCAAACCAAGAGAATCCAACAATGACCGAATGACACTAAAAAGCAACAAGGGAATAATCCCGATAGAAAGGTACCAAAGATAGGAAACTGCAACTGCCGCCACTTGAGTTTCTAGTCCGATGTTGTTTAAGACAGGTGGCGCTAAGAATACTACCATGCCAAGCAAGACCAAAGACAGTCCGAAAGCTAAGTAGATGAATTGGTAAAAATCAGATGCTACTTCTTCCTTTTTGCCCCGTCCCAGATGATGGCCTATGATGGGAACCATGGCCGAAACAATGCCTGTCAAAAAAGTGAAGAAAGGATTCCATAGACTCGTTGCAGTTGAAACACCAGCCAAGTCCATGGTATTGTACTGCCCAGTCATGGTTGTATCAACAAATGAGGCAGAATAATTGGCAAACTGGTAAATCAGGATAGGGAAAAATATCTTAAGAAATAAGATAAACTTATCTTTAAATTGATGGGTTTGGTACATAAGTGCTCTCTATTCATTTCAATTTAAGAGCAGAGTCCCATCTAGTTTTGGTAGACAATTTGTCCCTTGCAGATGGTATATTTGACCTGCCCTTTTAAGGTTTCACCGATAAATGGTGAATTGGCTGCTTTCGAAGCAAAATGGGAGTCCACAAGGCGGTCAGCTTTAGCATCAAAGATAGTGATGTCCGCTGGACCATTTTCAGCTAAGTAACCTGCTTCAAAGTTGTAAAGCTTGGCTGGATTGACAGTCATTTTTTCTAGCAATTCCATTAAGCTTAGCTCACCAGCTTCCACCAAATAAGTCAAGCCGAGAGATAGAGAGGTTTCCAAGCCAGTCATACCAGACGGCGCTTTGGTGATATCTTCTACATTTTTCTCATCTGCATGGTGAGGCGCGTGGTCCGTTGCGATAACTGTGATAACACCTGACTTGAGACCTTCGATAACAGCACGACGGTCTGATTCCAAACGAAGCGGAGGATTCATTTTGGCATTGCTTCCTTGAGTTAAAAGAAGAGCTTCTGTCTTAGAGAAATGTTGTGGTGCTACTTCTGCTGTGACTTGTGCTCCCAAACCTTGAGCGAATTCCACTACCTTGACACTTTCTTCCTTAGACAAATGCTGGATGTGAACATGGGCCTTGGTTGCATAGGCAATCATAACATCACGCGCAATCATAGCGTACTCAGCCACCCCAGTCGCTCCACAGATATGAAAATGTTCCTTAGCGATGTTTTCGTTAAATCCAAGAATCCCGTTCAAACCTGGATCTTCCTCATGAAGACTAATAAAAGTATTAAGTTTTTTAGCTTCTTCCATGGCTTCCTTGACCACTTTACTGCTCTCAAGCGGAATACCGTCATCAGAAAAACCAACAGCTCCAGCTTCTAAGAGTGCCTTAAAGTCTGTCAAGTCTTGGCCATTAAAGTTCTTAGTAATGGTCGCAACTGTCTTAACGTTAATCTTTTCCTTGGCAGCTGACTGAAGAACTTCTTGCAAAGTTTCTACGTCTGAAATGGTTGGACTGGTATTAGCCATCATGACAACCGTTGTAAAACCACCTGCAGCAGCCGCTAGTGCCCCAGTATGGATGTCTTCCTTATGAGTCTGGCCAGGTTCACGGAAATGAACATGGATATCGACTAGTCCAGGCGCAACTACAAGACCAGTAGCGTCAATCACTTCTGCTCCTTCTCCCTTGATTTCAGGCGCAATTTTGACAATTTTCCCATCTTGGACCAAAACATCACACACTTGATCCAAACAAGACTTGGGATCCATTACACGACCATTTTTGATAAGTAGCATCTACTTTCTCCTTTATTCATAGAAATCAACTTGGGTATCCAACAATTTATCCCCATCATAAACAAACTTAGCTGAAAAGAAGGGTTTGTCCTCTAAAAGCCACTCAACAAAGGTGTGGTCACCCTCCCAAGTTGGCTTGCTCAAAACTTCATCATAGGGAACCCATTCTAGCGTCCCCTCATTGCAGTCAATCAAGTCACCCTCAAACTCCGTCACCTTAAAAATATAGGTGTACCAGTCTAAATCTGGTGTGAATTCAGGAAAAGTGATAACACCTTTAAGTACTGGCTTGGCTTTGAGACCTGTCTCTTCGAGGATTTCACGCGCAGCGCATTCTTGAGGAGTCTCACCTCGCTCTAGCTTCCCACCAACACCAATCCATTTACCTTCGTGGACATCATTGGGCTTCTTATTGCGATGGAGCATGAGCAGTTCTTTTCCGTTATCAATGTAGCAAATCGTCGCTAACTGAGGCATATTCTCTCCTTATCTAAGCCAATCGATTGGCTCTTGTCCTGTCTCTTTTAAGAATGCAT
>CAUQPD010000050.1:0-9436 GCA_963519935.1 uncultured Streptococcus sp. | reverse complement strand
CTTTATCAGATGGGTGAGTTGTTGGTGATTTCAAAAGAAGGGTATCTGAAATCAAGCCTGAAAGCATCAAACCTGCAATTTCTTTTGGCACAGCTACACCGTGTTCTTTGAACATGCGGTAAACGATTGAAGACGCAGAACCAACTGGCTCCAAACGCATGTAGAGTGGGCTTGCAGTTTCAAAATTAGCCACACGGTGGTGGTCCACAACTCCGTAAACTTCTACTTCAGCGATATCTGACACTGATTGTTGGAATTCATTGTGGTCAGTCAAGATGACTTGTTCTGCACCTTCTGCTTTAGCAGATGTGATGACGCGTGGTGCTTCTACACCAAAATAGTTCAAAACAAAGGCTGTTTCTTCATTTGGAGTACCGAGAGCTACTGCTTCTGTATCCAATCCATAAGCCTCTTTTGCAAGATAGGCAAAGGCTACAGATGACCCGATGGCATCTGAGTCTGGATTTTGGTGACCAAATACTAGAATCTTAGACATGATAATACCTCTTTAAATTTATTCATCTTATTTTAGCACTTTTTTCCTCTTTTGACAAAAGTAAGAGGAGTCAAAGGACTCCTCGTTAGACAACAATATCGTTAACTAGATTTTTCTCTTGATTTTCAGATAAAAATCGTTCTTTCTGTGGACGTTTCTTTCGTTTTAGGAGAGCCTCTGCAGACATGGCTTCTTCCTTACTGGCAAAACCCTCTACATAGATAAGCTTGACTGGCAAGCGAGCTCGGGTATACTTGGCTCCCTTACCACTATTATGAACGGCAAGGCGCCTCTTCACATCCGTTGTATAGCCTGTATAGTAAGAACCATCACGACACTCCACCACATACATATAGGCCTTATGATCCATAGTAAATCTCTTGAATTTCTGGGGTATAGGAACCATCATCATTGTGAACAATGAGTGGTGGTAAGACCTTGAAGCCACTGGTCGAGCCATCCTTGATAGCTTCGATTAAGAGCATATTGGCCTCCTTCTCACGTTTTGGATAGACAAATTGCAGGCGCTTGGGTGCTAAATTGTGGCGTTGAAGCATGTCTAGAATATCCAAAAGCCGATCTGGACGATGAACCATGGCCAAACGGCCATTAGACTTGAGAATACTCTGAGCACTTCGGCAGATTTCATCTAGGTTAGTCGTAATTTCGTGTCTGGCCAGAAGGTAGTGTTCACTCTCGTTGAGATTGGAATGCGGATCCACCTTGAAATAAGGCGGATTGCACAAAATCATATCCACCTTACTTCCCTGAATGTGGGCAGGCATATTTTTCAAATCATCACAGATGACCTGCATCTGCTCTTCCAAGCCATTCAACTGAACCGAACGCTCTGCCATATCCGCCAAGCGCTCCTGAATCTCTACAGATATTATCCGCGCCTGAGTACGTGAACTAGCAAAAAGTCCCACTGCACCATTTCCAGCACAAAAGTCCACAATTAAACCCCGTTTAGGGAAGCGAGGAAAGCGTGATAAAAGAACACTATCCACCGAATAGCTAAACACCTCTCTATTTTGGATGATTTTGATATCTGTCGAAAAGAGCTGATTGATTCGCTCTCCTGGTTTTAATAATTGTTCTTCTTTCATACTTTTATTATAACAAATGATGTTAATATTACAAATGGTTTAGATAATCGTATTTATGGCTTCTTCTTTAAATGCTCTAATGCCTCACGCGTCCAAACAGGCATCATTCGTCCAAGTGGTGCAAAACCGTGCTTGATCCGATCATTTGAAAAACGTCTCCGTCTTGGCAATTGATGTTTTTCTTCCTCCAAAGTACGGATGGAAAGACTGGCCTTCCCAGTGTATTCGTCAAAATCCACCACCTGGACTTGGACTTCATCGCCAATTTTTAAAATGTCATAGATATTTTCAATAAATCCCGTCCGAATCTCCGAGATGTGAATCAGCCCTGTCACCCCTGTCTCTAACTCGACAAAGGCACCATAGGGCTGAATTCCTGTAATACGCCCGTTTAGCTTATCACCAATTTTCATTCTAGTCCTCAATTTCAATCGTTTCAATTACTACATCTTCAACTGGCTTGTCCATTGCACCTGTCTCAACAGCTGCAATGGCATCCAAGACCGCAAAAGATTCAGCATCTAGCAACTGCCCGAAAACAGTATGACGACGGTCAAGGTGAGGAGTTCCACCTTGTTCTGCATAAATCTCAGCTATTGGTTCTGGCCAGCCACCACGCGCAATCTCTTTCTTAGAGTATGGCAAATGTTGGTTTTGCACGATAAAGAACTGGCTACCATTGGTATTTGGACCAGCATTGGCCATAGAAAGGGCACCACGGATATTGTAGAGTTCTTCTGAAAATTCATCTTCAAAAGAGTCGCCGTAGATTGACTCACCACCCATACCAGTACCAGTTGGGTCTCCACCTTGGATCATAAAGTCCTTGATAATTCGGTGGAAAATCACACCATCATAGTAACCGTCTTTTGACAGAGCAACAAAGTTTGCTACTGTTTTGGGAGCCTGTTCAGGGAAGAGCTTGATACGCAAGTCTCCGTGATTTGTTTTAATGGTCGCAAGAGGACCTTCTACTGTTTCAATGTCTACTTGTGGGAAATGCAATTCTTTTTCTACCATACCAAATCCTTCTAAGGCATCAAAAATGCCATCTTCTTCTACTGTTTTTGTAATATAATCTGCTTTTTCTTTGATGTTATCATGAGAAATTCCCATGGCAACGCTGATTCCAGCATAATCAAAGAGTTCCAAGTCATTGAGACCATCCCCAAAGACCATGACATTCTCTGGTTTCAAGCCTATATGTTCTACCACCTTGGCTACACCAGTTGCTTTGGATCCTGAAATCGGCACGATATCAGATGAATGTTCATGCCAACGCACCATGCGAAGTTTAGCAGAGAGACTATCTGGTAACCGCAAGTCATCCCCTTTATCCTCAAAGGTCCACATCTGGTAAATATCTGCTTTTTCATGAAAATCTGGATCCACATCCAAGTTCGGATAAATCGGGTCAATAGCCTCACTGATCAGTTCTGTTCGCGTGGAGAGTTTGGCGTCATGACTACCAACCAAGCCGTACTCAGTTCCCTCTCGCTTAGTCCAAGAGATATACTCATCAACATCTGACTTGTCAATCTGATGCTGATAAATGACCTGGCCTTTTTTATCTTCGATATAAGCCCCATTTAGGGTTACAAAAAAGTCTGGCTTGAGCTCACGAATCTCTGGAACGACACCGAAAATACCACGCCCAGAGGCAATTCCTGTTAAAATTCCTTTTTCACGTAACTGTTTAAAGACAGTGGGAATTGTAGCTGGAATAAAACCTTTCTTTGACGTACGCAAGGTATCATCAATATCAAAAAAGACGATTTTAATCTTCTTTGCCTTGTATTTTAATTTTGCATCCATCTCTCTACCTCTTTTTTATCACTCCTTCCATTATACCATAAAGCTGATGAAATTCCTTTTTTGAAAAAAGATGAAAATCCTATCAAAAAGAGAGCCAGAAAAACTAGCCCTCTCTTTTCATCCTAGAACATCTCTAGAGCAATCATGGTAATCATCGTTGCATCATAGTAGTTGTCCAAAGGTAAATCTTGTGTGAAAATGTATTTATTTTGTTGAAGAAGTTTCAGATAACCTTCTCCCTTATCAGACGCATAGGTAATCGGTGCCAAGAAACTACCTGCCTGGTATTGATTGAGGGCCGTTCCGTTCAAGTCATAACCAGCATAAATGCGTTGCTCTTTCATAAAGAAATCCATCATCTTTTGAACGAGTTTTTGGCTTCTTTCATCCTGACTCTGTGACAAGTGATAAGGCAAACGGCAAGCGTTATAAGAGTACGCCCCATCGTATTGAGATTCGATAGTATTGGCATCAACAAGACGTGCCCCAGACTTCTCAGCCCAGATAAAGTCTGGCAAGAGACCCGTATCAGAATGAGAACTGATTTGCTCTAGTTGGCCAAGCATCTTATCCTTAACATCTAACCACTGTTTATTTCCAGTCAGGTCATAGAAAGATTGGAAATAGTGAGGAAGAGTATCAGACGTCCGCATCAAGTAATAATAATCGGAATCCTTGTTTGCCCAGTTCCCTACTGTTAGGACACCTGTCTCTTCATTATAATTGTATCGAAGAATATCTTCTAAGATTTTTTTAGCTTGCGCTTGGTATTCCTGTGCTTTATCAGGCCACTGCTTGGCAGCTTCAATCAAAGAATAAGCGATGTAGAGATCCCCATCAGTTGCGTTCTGCTTCTCAACCGTTTCACTACCATTTGTGATCACTTGCTTCCAAGACATCAACTGCGTTCCCTCGATACGATGATTTTGGTAATAGCGATAAAGGCTTTCATAATCTGCTTGTGTTGCTTGCCCTTTTTGGGCTGCTAAAACCGTTATGAGCATGCCGTAACTCTGGGCTTCTGATAAAACTGTTGTTTCCTCAGAATCATTCGTCGTACGAACATAAGACTGATCGCCTTTTGTAACAAGGAACTGTTGGCTCCATTGGCTGTAAATTCGATTACGCATCTCGATTTTAGTCCTTCCTCTCACTAAAAACAAGGCTAAACAAAAGATAGAAAGGATGAGCACAAACCAGACATATTTTAATTTATTCGTTTTCATAGAACCTCCTATCCTGCAAATCGTTTAGTTTTAACCCACTTGGTTTCTTTTCGTCGGAGTACTTTATCCAGCACGATTGAAGAGATGGAATCAACGGATACAACGATAAACATCTGTGCATAAGAGAAATAGGCTGCCAAGGCCAACCAGATTTGTTTAGTCGTCGCTTGTCCAAACTGACTTGCTAATGCTGTCATAATTTGCATCAGATAAAGACCAATCATGAGAATCCAGTTGAAGAGCATGAGCTGGGCGATGTAGATATTATCCGCATCAAAAGCAAATGGAACTCTGACATCTGGGAAGAAAAGATTAAGGCAGATTGCTAGCACATTCGCTAGGAAAATCAAATCCGATAGGACAATGGCAAAGTTAAACCAAAAGAAAACACAAGAATAGTTAAAGACTTCTAGTTTAACGCGCCAGTTTGCTCTGCCAAATAAATGCTTAAAGTTCGAGAGAACAACTTCATAATTTCCTTTCGCCCAACGTTTACGCTGCATATAGTAACTCTTTAAGGTCTCAGGTTCTTGTTGGAAAGCCTCTGAATTATAGGCAAGGGCAATTAATTTACCACTCTGCATGATTTTGAAGGAAATATCGGTATCCTCGGTTAAGGCACCATTTTTCCAACCACCGATGCTCTTTACAAAGTCGGTTTGAATGATAAAGTTGGTTCCTGGGATACGCCCAATTTTAAAGAGATGCCACATCCCAACGTGGTGCACGCGCTGAGTAACAACGATCTCTTGGTTGATACAACGAGTCAAGAAATTTTGATTGGCATTTCGAGTCTTGTTGCGGCCGAAAGATGCCACATGACGTTCTGGATCCTTCATCACTTCTTTCACAAGGAAATAAAGAGCATTTTTTTCAGGCATGGCATCTGCATCATAGACACAGATATATTCGCCTGTTGCCATCTCCAAAGCATCGTTTAGAACGCCCGCTTTTCCTCCCGTACCAGTACGGTCTATAATGGTTAGATTTCTTTCAGCATATTCTGGCATGGCTTGTACAGACAAGCATTCAGCATAAGTGTTATCCGAACAGTTATCCGCAAATAAGAGCAATTCCACACGATCGTGAGGATAATTCATATCCAAGATAGCTTTTGCCGTTTGGGCAATAACCACATCCTCATTATGAGCAGGAACAACAATGGTAACCTTAGGATAATAAGGTAGCGGCGAAGTGTCTACACGAAAATCACTGTGTTTAAACCAAAAGTGTACTGCCGAAAAGAGAATTACCAAGCCCCAAGCTAGAGAAATCCAAATTGTAAGCAAGGTAAAAATCATTAACATTTGACTAATCATGATTCACCGCCTTAAAATTTTTGTTCACTCGATGGTAAAGAATATTGTATGCAATAAATAGTATGATAAAACAAATGCCAAAGGCGAGACTGAGTCCCAAAGCAATACCAAAAAATAGTTCAGTTAAAGTCATGTTTCCCTCCTAATATTCTACAATTACATCTGTCTCTAGTTGACGTTTGAGATGACTGGCAACATCTGCGTAGTCTTGGTATTTATCTTTATTATCAGAGTTAATCACCAAATAGCCTGTTTGGAACTGAATTCCTTGATTGCCATCTTCTCCATGAAAAACTAAACTGCTTAGTTTCTCCTGCAAACCATTCAAATAAAGTTCCTTCAAAGAATATTGGTTAGTACTCGATAGAACGAGAAAATTACCATCCGAAACGTAATAGAGCTTATCGTTGTAACTCAATTCCTGAGCAATTACCTCTTGAATACGACTGAGCATCTGGTTATGTTCTTTTGGTTTAATCTGGAAGAACAAATCTTCATGTGCCCAATGAATCAATAAAGATTGAACCGTAACATCACTTTGTTCAGTGACCATAGCTTGGTAATCTGCTCGAGCTTCGTCCTCCTGTTCTTGGACCTTTGAGGCCACCTTGAAGAAATAATAACGAACCTTAAGTAGAATCCCAATCAAAAGTGGAAAACTGATCAATAAGAAGATCAGTTGAATGATTGGGATATAAACCACACCCGCAACCAAAACGATAAGTCCAAAGCCAAATGCTAAGATAAGGGTCCAAGTAAGCAAAAGGTCAGATAATACCAACACTGCAAACAAGGCTAAAGCTAAAAACAAGATTTGTTCTAAAATGATTGCTCGAGCATACAAAAAACAAAGTACCAAAAGAATGACCTCACAGGCAAGCAAAGCCATAAGCCAGTTTTTAAATTGACTCCAATTTTTCATTTTATCTTATTTCCCCCCTTTGAATTCAGATACAGAAGTCATTGCCCCAAAGTACTGTTGAATGGATTGTACGATTCGTTCAGAGGCTCTTCCATCTCCATAAGGATTTGGTGCCTGAGACATTTGTCTATAAAGAGTTTCATCTGTTAAGAGTGCTGCCATTGCTTGTTTCACACGTACTGGATCCGTACCAACTAGCTTCAACGTACCTGCTCTTACTCCTTCTGGACGTTCCGTCGTGTCACGAAGGACAAGGACAGGTTTGCCGAGAGAAGGCGCCTCTTCTTGAACACCTCCAGAGTCAGTCATGATAAAATAGCTTCTTGAAGCCAAATTATGAAAATCAAGTACATCTAAAGGCTCAATCAAGTGAATACGATCGTGACCAGCTAAGATATCGTTTGCTGCTTCTTGCACGGCAGGGCTAAGGTGAACAGGATAAACAACCTCAATTTCCTGATGAAGATCGACCATCTCACGTAAAGCTGTAAAGACATTTCTCATTGGTTGACCTTGATT
The DNA here is from genome assembly GCA_963519935.1 of uncultured Streptococcus sp. GTDB lineage: Bacteria > Bacillota > Bacilli > Lactobacillales > Streptococcaceae > Streptococcus. The sequence continues at coordinate 2,030 of CAUQPD010000050.1, read as the reverse complement.
CTCACGACGGTGCATGGTTACCAATACAAGTTTCTTATCTGGATCCAATTGATCTAGAACATCATGATAGTAATCCGATTGAACGGTTAGTTTCAAGGCATCAATGGCTGTATTTCCCGTAATGACAATAGCAGACTCAGGATGATTTTCCTTGAGGAGATTTTCTTTACTCTCACTAGTTGGAGCAAAATAGAGATCCGCAAGACTATCTGTCATCTGACGATTCATTTCTTCTGGGAAAGGAGAATATTTATCAAAGGTCCTTAGACCAGCTTCAACGTGGCCGATACGTACCTGATTATAAAAAGCAACTAAACTTGCTGCAAAAGTTGTTGTTGTATCTCCATGAACAAGAATTATATCTGGAAGTTCTTGCTTAACAACTGGATCAAACTTTTCTAAAATTTTTCCAGTAATATCTAAAAGGGATTGATTTTTCCCCATAATATCCAGGTCATAATGTGGCTCGATGCTAAAAGTTTCAAGAACTTGATCAAGCATTTGACGGTGCTGAGCTGTCACAACTGTAATCGTCTCAATGCTGTCACTATGTTTTTGCAATTCTAACACTAAAGGGGCCATTTTAATAGCTTCAGGTCGTGTTCCAAAAACAACCATCACTTTCAGTTTCTTCATTATGCTATCCTTCTACTATAATAAAATTTGACACATCAGATTAATTTTTATATCGAATTATTGCGCAAATCAATTAATTTGATTATCTTAATTATTTTACCGTCAATTAATTTATATGTCAAATTTTTTCCAAATTATATTATTGCATTTAATTTAATTTTAACAATTTGTAACCTTTTTGTAATAATATTATTTACAACCTTTAAAAAGCCTTATTTTAGGAAATTTTAAGACTTTTCAAAAGAATCCGTTTTTTAAAAAAACTAAACCTTATATGTTTTTTTCGATATTTATTTTTATCTTGATATTTCAAACAATTATATTTTACCACTTTGAGGAATAAATCAAACAATTTCAAACAAAAAAATCCCTTTTTCGAATGAAAAAGGGACTGTGATTGTTTACTATATTTAAAATTTAAATCTTATAAAATCTGTCTTAAAACAAATTTTTCGACAGATATAAAACAAGGTCACCGATATCTTCACACACCGCATTCATGGCCGGTTGATGGTTCTGATACCAAACACCCGTCCCATCTGGAATATAGCCTCGTTTGATGTACAATCTCTGGGCAGGTCCATATCCTGAATGGAGCCCAACACCAAGGGTCACCTTATCCGATATGAGCCTAACTCGTTTTTCTGCTTCTTCCAGCAAGAGATTTCCAATACCTTGATTTTGAAAGGGCTCAAAGACATTGAAATCTGAAAGTTCTGGATAGATTTCTGCAAAAGGCCCCTGCTTAGCGCAGGGCAAAATTGTGATATAACCCGCTAAAGCACTCTCAACCTCTGCAACTAAGACTTCTCTCTCCCCACATTCTTGCTCCTTAAAGTATCGAGTTAAAATCTCCTCTCTACTTGGCCAACCTTGATTGGTAAAACCTTGGGATAGTTCTTTAACATCAGATGTTTGCATTTTTCTAATCAGACATGTTGTTTCCATAAGGTACTCCTTAAAAGCCTTCTTCCACTATTATAGCACGATAATAGAGATTAAAAGAAAAAACCTAGTAAGACAAAAGAATCTTACTAGGTCAAAAGGGACTCCATTCTAACAGAGTCCTGGAAAAGTCTGAAAAAAAGGGCCACTGGACCCAACTCGCTCTCTCGTTTCAAAGCTCGTGAAACAAAGACCTGTTGGGGTCTTGACTCGCTTTCTTATTTCCAAGCTCATGAAAAAAAGACCTGTTGGGGTCTTGACTCGCTTTCTTATTTCCGAGCTCATGAAAAAAAGGGCCACTAGACTCAACTCGCTCTCTCATTTCCATGCTCGTGAAAAAAAGACCCGTAAGGGTCTGAAAAAGAGGTCCCCCGGACCTCTTTTTTAATCTTCGTTTACGAAAGGCATCAAAGCCATTACGCGAGCGCGTTTGATAGCTGTTGTTACTT
>CAUQPD010000049.1:0-9525 GCA_963519935.1 uncultured Streptococcus sp. | reverse complement strand
GATGTGTCTACAGGATCACCCCCGCGTCTGCGGGAAAAATAAACATGAAAGCCAGTTCAATTCCTGTATCCAGGATAGGATCATCCCCGCGTGTGCGGGAAAAACTCCATTGATAAGCTAAAGTTGCTAAAAATACTGGGATCACCCCCGCGTCTGCGGGAAAAACTCAACGTTTTCATTCGTGAGATAATACCATTCAGGATCACCTCCGCGTGTGCGGGAAAAACATCGCTAGACTGCTGATTTGCTTGTCTTGTTCAGGATCACCCCCGCGTGTGCGGGAAAAACCAATTCTTCATCTTTTTTAAGAAGTGAACTTAAGGATCACCCCCGCGTCTGCGGGAAAAACAGTGGAGCAGTCAAACCCAATCGGCTTCTATCAGGATCACCCCCGCGTGTGCGGGAAAAACGTAAGGATTGCAGCACTTGAAACGTCTTGCGTAGGATCACCCCCGCGTCTGCGGGAAAAACTCACCCTCATGGTCATTGATAGTCATAATCATGGGATCACCCCCGCGTGTGCGGGAAAAACCTACCGTCATTCTTACCGATGACCAAGCCCTCAGGATCACCCCAGCATGTGCGGGAAAAACAAAGGCATTAAAAAGCCCTCTTTACTATACCCAGGATCACCCCCGCTTCTGCGGGAAAAACCACGGTTTCTATTTCAACGGTCAGAAGCAAATGGGATCAATCCCACGTCTGCGGGAAAAACACAACCATTCAAAAGGTCATTTTCTTAGACCCAGGATCACCCTCGCATATGCGGGAAAAACTTACTTGTTTCTTTCTTATTATCTTCAATCGTAGAATCACCCCCGCGTGTGCGGGAAAAACTTCAAGTGCCTTGATTTGCTTATCCTGGTCTTGGGATCATCCCCGCGTGTGCGGGAAAAATATATCAGACATCTTGAAGATGGTAAGAGTCTTGGGATCACCCCCGCTTCTGCGGGAAAAACGGATATCCACCCCGTTCGTACAAGTGAATTGTGGGATCACTCCCGCGTGTGCGGGAAAAACATTTGACTCAATATGGGAATGTCAATCGTGTTAGGATTACCCCCGCTTCTGCGGGAAAAAACCTGCCAAAATGACAAGGATGCTGACTGCACCGGGATCACCCCCGCGTGTGCGGGAAAAATAGGCTATAATCAGTCACCAAACGGAAAGTCACGGGATCACCCCCGCGTATGCGGGAAAAACAGATTGGCAAAGAATATCGCAAGAGCAGTGGTAGGATCACCCCCGCGTGTGCGGGAAAAACTGTTCTACGTAAATAAAGCTGACACGATCACTTATTTTAGGAAGTTCTCGCAGAGATGTTTTCTTCGTTCCACTTTTTTTTACCATGATTCGTTTCCCAATGGAATAACGGTCATTAAACCAAAACCGTATGCTTTTTTCTTTCCCATTCCTTCAGTCAAAAGCTTCTTAAAAAGATCTGCATCACTAACTGTTAAGACCCCTTCATAAACAACCTTTATCAATCGGATAGGTTTAACAGCTTTTTTAAACACCTCATAACCACGTTCAACGATTGAAAAATCTTCTTTTATCAGTGAGAATCCATTTTTGTCAGAGCGTTCTACTAGATAATTCATCTGATGTTCACTCGTAATATGAGGTTTTACAATACCTCTTTTAAGATTATCTGGTGATACTAAGGAAATAACTGGATTAAGCACCACTCGAAATTTCATTCGGCTACCAGTATAGATGTTATCTAAAAATTGTTGATAATCCTTGGTTTGAGCACTACCAGCAACCCCATATTTTTCTAATCCTTGTAAATCAGGTTTATTTTTACTAACAATAATCAGGTAATCTTTATCTTGGATACGATCTATACGCCATAATTTTCTTGTTCGAATAGATTGTTCCATTTCTTCTGGAAAACTCTCTTCTACCCAAGCATGATATGCGCCTATATGTGTTAAGCGCCTAATTTTTCGGCGATTGGTCCGATCAATTTCTACTCTTGAGATATACATACCATCAATCTCCTATACTCTTAAAAACATCATGTGCCGTATTTTTATCTCGAAACGAATTCCGAACTTGAACCAGTTCTCTAGTTTCATACCTATAGCCAAATCTTCTCCCCTTTTGTGAAAAAGACTTGACAACATCTTGTCTCAATTGATAAATACCTCTATCGGTTAAATGTCTATCAGAATAGATTTCTAAAGTTACGGCATCCATAAACTTTCTCTTCATAAACCATGGTGAAGCTTGCCATTCAAGAGTTCTCAAACTTTCAACTGCTCCAATCTCAGTTTCACCTAAGATAAAATCTGCAGTCAACGGCAGAGCCCTTCTTCCCATAAATGGTTGGAAATAGGGATTTCTCAAAGCTTGTAAAATCATTTCCAAAAACTGCTCATTATTATGAGAAAGAGCCACTACAAAAACAGCATCTTCTAAATAATAACGATTTGTGACATAATTTCGTTCAAACTTTCCTTTTTCTGTATACTTCTGTGCAATATGAAAATCTCTGAGTAAATTTCCTTGTTGATCCACTCGAACTGCAAAATCCAGCTCGTTTAAACGAACAATTTTTTCATCATCGTCTCGACGATATCCTAGACTTGAAGCAATCAACCCAATAACAGAACTCTTAGAAGGATAAAAATCCGTATGTCTTGTTTCGAAATGTGAACTTGTCCCCCAAGATTGCAAAGGACCAGCAAATTTCAACAAAATAGTCTTCATGCCATTCACCTATTTTTTGAGGAATTGTTCTAAGGTTTCCGAAAAATCTTTTAATAATTCTGAAACTGAATATTTTTCCTCACCAATTTGTTTTAAACTCTCATTTTCATCCAAAGTCACATAGAAAGTCAAAAGTGGTTTATTCACGAATTTTTCAACTCTTGTATACTCTTTAGACAGTTTTTCAATAGATTTCGCCACATAACCATCTGTTGATTTAACTGGTTCTTCAAAAGCACTGACAAGATTAACAGGACGATCATCACGCAAAGAAACGATTAGAGCCTGCGGTAAAGTTTGATTGGCAAAAGTATTCACTTTTCCTGTCGGGAGGGAATTTGCAAATGCTTCGATGAATAAATTCAAACTGTTCTTTAAGGATTTCTCATCCTCTAGTTGTTTTGATAATTCATGAATCGCAACATTGGCATAACGATAGAGCGTAGAAGAGTTAAATTCGATGGTTCCCAGCATACCTGCACCTGCATTATCCTCTGGAGCTAAATCATCAATAGCAGTAAAGAAATCAAATTCAGTTTGTACAGCATGTGTTGAAATAGCATGAGCAACTTGAGAGGAAGCATCCTCGTTTAGAACTGGATCTTCAGCTACCATTCGACCGAACATAGCAACATCAATGGCTGGATTTGAGTTAGCTAGTTTTTGAAGTTCCTTTTTATCAGTCAGATTTTCATAGGCTGCTTGAGCTAATTTCTCAGCTTGTCTATCCCCCATAAAGTAAAGTGCCTTGACTTTACCTTTTTTCTTAATTCCAGTAGCTATCAAGACTGTATCTGCTTTGGTTAGTGCATCTTCAAAACTGATAGAATTATCTAGTTCTACAATTTTACCCGCAACATACCTTACAATGTCTTTTGTTCGGACACCGACATTTGACTGTTCTCCATAAGTATTAAAATAGTCTCTTATAGCTCTCTTCCAAGCTTGAGAACTCACGCGCGATCTTTTTACGCCACCGTACTGAGCAGTCTTTGGGCTACCTGTATCATCTCTATTCATATTTGAAGGTGGTAAGGTTTGTATAGCATGAATATCTAAAAATAAGCGTTGGTTAGTTGTCATTGTGTTTTTCTCCTTTGATTTGTTTATAATATGATCTTGCCCAATTTAGGCGAAGATTTTCTTGTACATTTTTTAAAAACCAATACAAGTCTTCAGCTAACTTAGCATAATCAACCTTTGTAGCAGGAGACTTTGTTTTGAGCAACATCATCATGTGGCGTAAATGGTAGATCAACTCTTCAAAAGTTGATGATGTAATCATAACATTGAACCTTCTGTCAATGGCTGTCGTGTCATCTCCTTTTCGAAGTTGACTAAGAGCAGAACCGATATTTTGATAAGTATCGGGCTCATCTAACATCACACTGGTTGAAGTTCCTTGTTGATGTAAGGCGTAAAATTGGATAGCTGTATAAATCGCTAACTCCTCATAGCTAGGCTGCTGGTATGAATTGACGAACTCCTCTGGTAAATGCTCAAATAAAATCGGCCAGATATCTGTTGCATCGCTCAAGGGTTTACCCAACGTTTTTCTAATTTTGGCCAGTGCGGCTTTACTCAATGGTGACTCCAACTCATAACTCAATTGTCTAATAATTCTTTTTGTGACAGAACCAACTGTCTGTTTGGATTGTTCCAACACACACACCTCCTATTTTAATTGTTGATGAAGCAAATATTCAAATGAATTATAGGCAGTTGCAATATTTTTTATTCGACCATCTTTTTCAATGCCGAGGTAGTCCCTAGTTCCTCCGTGACCTAAGATGCTCTTTGCTTCAGCTTTAACCATTTTTTTCAGCAAATCTCTCCATTCTTTGATTTTAGGATCCTTTTCATCATCTGGTAGGATACTGGATAACCATTCTCGAAAAGGGTGATCGATTTTGAAATAGAGCATTTCAACCATCTGATTAGTATAATTGTTGTTTGAGATATTCCTGATTTCTTTTAGTTCCTCTATATAGCGTTTATATACTTTGGAAATGACAGTTTTTGTTTCTTCTACCACCTCATTAATACGTGGTACCCAACCACTCTCATTAAAATCCGCCAAAACTAAATCATTGATAAGTATAGAGTCAATAACTTCATCAGTTGGAAGCCATGAAGTAGCATTTCCATCATCCTGCATACTAATGGAAATAATATTAAATAATCTATTTCCTATTATGTCACCTATATCTCCGAGCCAATCAATAATTCCCGGTTTTCTAAAGTGCCCTGTTCTATCTTCTACTGCTAGCAAACCAAATGACCGCCACAACGATTGATTCAAGAGATGTTTCCTAGGAGTATAGCTATCTTTATTTTCTCCTGTAGTATTATATTTCCATGTTGTCATCGGCTCTAAAAAATTGTCCCGATGATTAATTTCGGGTAATTTTACAATCTCAAAAGAGAAAGGCTTATTTAAATCATATTCTGGATCAATATAAATCCCTCTGCTCCAAATCGTATACAGATTAGTTAAATCTGTACATTCACTACCAAACAAATAGCGATTAATATTATCAGAACTAGCAAATTCCCAACAGGGACATTGAATACTTTCTAAATTACCATGGTCATAGAATGGCAAGATACAATTTAGTAACAGCGTTTCAAATAAAGAAGTTCCCTGTATAAAAACTGCCCCGATATCAAACAACCAGCCCTTTGACACTTTATATTTTTCTTTTCCAAAAATAACTTTATCGGATAATCCTGAGTACCCTTGAAAAGTTAAAAGCCATCGTGTAACTTCGGAAGCAGTCAGTTGTTCTTTATTTTTACCATTCTTTGGGGAAAATAAGGCTAACTTATTCTCACTCTCTGAAATCGTTCTATTGATATTTTTCCCAGAGATACTGCTTGCTTTTGCTTTACTAATTTTGTCTGCTACAATATCCTCTTTTCTAACTTGAAAAAATGGATATTCCTTATCAAATAAGTAAAAGCGATCCCGCCATTTTTCTAGGTAATGACTAACAATGTCTGGGAACTTACCACTTTCCCAAAGATCTTTCCATGTATCATATAAATCATCCTGATAGTCAGCAATATCAGATTCTTCCACAGGCTCAATTTGTTTAAACCGCTCATCTACTGCCAGATACTCATAGACATTACCATCTGCATCAAAGCGTGAAAAGACAGTATGTAACACAGCCAGCAAAACTCGCAGCACAGCAAAATCTTGCGTTTTTGTATCTCCTGCTAAATCTTTGTACTGATGAGCATTTATAAATAATTCCTGCAAGGAAACTTCTTTTGTTGTTCCTTTTTCATCATAAACGACAGAAATCCAGGGTTCATCTAGTAAATTAAATCGACTCATTCTTATTTAACCTCTCCGTTGTAATCCCATATTTTTTATCATATAAGAGTTTAAACCCATTGAGAATAAACTCATTGTTTTCATCAAAAATAATCCCGAGAGCTCCTTTTAACCACGATGAATTTCGCCATTGACTTAAATAGCTGTTGTTATACCTTTCAAGCTCTTCAATAGTTTGATCGATATTATAGCCCTTGGATAAACTCATAGGAAGTCGTAAAGTATTTTGTGCTACTTTTTTAGCGACCAAAGGATTATCAATATTCTGAGATATATCTTGATTTTCAATAAATAAGCTATAGCCATCAGACATTTTTTTTAAAGCAATCACTTCAATTGTATCTTCAACATCACGAACCTGAGCATTAGATTTTTCTTCACTATCGTTTGGATGCAGGTTCTTCAACCAACCAATCAGACTATTGTTTCTATGTCTCGATATTTTTAAGACAGGATCATTGATACGGTATGTTCTTGCCTTTGTTTCCTTATTCTTAATCGTGACATCATGCTCCGTCTTAGCATCTAAATATTTTTGCTGAAATTCCTGACTTGAAAACTCAATTGTAAAATCTGGACTATAAACTTTCTGGACTAATGGTGAAATATCATCTGGCAATCTCATGATATCTGGTAAAAAGTGCTGAGTTCTGGCTAACAGATAATCACCATAAACAAAACTACTTCCTTCTTCAAAATCCAACTCTTGGGAAGTTCCTAAAACGTAAAACCTAGCTATTTCATGCTTTTGAGGCCGTTCTATTTGGTGTCGATGAAGTCGTCCAATACGTTGTATTAGCAAATCCATAGGTGCCAGATCACTTATCATCACATCGAAATCAATATCCAAGGATTGCTCAATCACCTGAGTTCCAATGATAACTTTCTTATGTGGACGGTCTACATTTTTTCCGATTTGTTGTAATAATTCTTTCTCTTTTTGGATTCTTTCGGTCGCAATAAAACTGGAATGAAGTAATTCCACCATATCATCTCCAAAAATTTCCGAAAAGTTTCTTGCCAACTCTTGGGATCTTCTCACTGTATTGACAATGATTCCAACTACTCCACCGCCCTCAAGGGCATCTTTAACAGTTCCCAATAACTGCTCTTCTTGTAAACGAATGATGTGAATGTCTTTTATGTTTTGCTTATTGAATGTTGTAACTTGATAAATCTCTGAGCCATCATTATAAGTGATTAAAGGATAAACGTCTGTCTTTAATTGGTCCGTATTTTCAATATCTCGCCATTTGATCCCCATCCCAGACATATAGCTTTTAAGGATATTTTCTCTTTGTTGAGAAGGTAATGTCGCTGACAAAATGACTACCGGAACACCATAGGCTCCCATCCATTTTATCGCCTCCATCAAATATTGACTCATATAAGCATCATAGGCGTGAACTTCATCAATAATAACAACCTTTTTACTAAAACCTAGATGACGTAAAGCTAAATGTTTTTGTTTCAATGCTAACATTAAGAACTGATCAACAGTCCCCACTACAAAATCATCTAAAGCCGAAGTCTTTCTCCCAGAAAACCATTCATTAATGATAACACTACCATTTTCTACATCGTCAAAATTAAATGTATTAGCTTTAAGTTTTAAAAAATCTTCGTTCAGAGCTGCTTTCCCGTGTACCAACTGAATAGATAGTATGTCTTCAGAATCATCTTTTAAACTTTCAACCCATTTTTCAATACGATTAAAAATCCCATTCGATGTCGCCTGAGTTGGTAAACCAAAAAAAAGACCGCTTCTTCCCGTCTTAGTAGCTAACTGCTCTGCTGTAATCAATGAACCTTCTGTCTTCCCTAACCCCATTGGTGCTTCTAGAACTACAATCCCAGGTTTAGATATTTGAGCAGTAACATGAGATAAGATTGATTGAACATTATTAGGTTCAAATCCAAATCTTTCCTTATAGAGACTATCTGGTTTTGAGATATATTTAGGTTGCCACAAACTAGTTTTTTTCCACCTTTCAAACCCATCTTGAAGGCGTCTTGACTTATCTACCACCTCTTTTTCATTGATACTCAATAAAGGAAAGTAGTGCTCATTACTAGCAATCCAGTCAGCCATAATCAGCAATCCTGATAAGATAACTTGAGCTGGCTGTTTAATTTTAGGAAGCTCTCTCACAGAGTCAAACCCCAACTCATCTAAAGCACAGTTGAAGATTTCTTTTTGAACCAAATCCCAATTCTTATGGATAGCACTCTCCTTACTTTCATTTTGAAAATAGTTTGAAAGATAGCTCCCTTGATTTTTTACATCCTCAATCGTATCAATCGGTCGTCCATGGTGTCCACCAATAATAGTCGAAATATCCTCTTGAACACCATAACTAGATAGCAAATATTGACCTGCAAGGCTGTGATGACTCTTTTTTGGTGATGATAGTTGAAGTGAACTAATTTTAGTAAATCCTGACTGCTCCAATTTTTCTAATAGTTGAATATCCAAATCATCTGAATTTGCAAATCCTCTTTGAGTTTGAAAAGCTGGAGTTGCTTTCCCGATATCATGAACAGCAGCTAAAAATTGTGCAAGTCGTTTCCCTAAACCGTCATCATGTGTTACTGAATCCAGAGAATCCTCAATCAGCTTTTTTTGCCCCTCACTTAACCAATGCTCCCAGAGAAGTCCAATTATATCTTTTGTATCTTCTAGATGCTGAGACAAGGGTAACCAAAAAAATCTACCATTTTCTTCCTTTTTCTTAGCCCAAAGAGTATCGGACTTTTTCTTAGACATGATTCATCCCCTCTTCATCCCATTTTATATATTTCCATTTTATACCTAAAAGTTTTAAAATACAACAACAAGCATGGAAGGGGTTACAAAAACATGCTGTTTTCTAAAGTAGTGTAAACATAAGAATGGGAAAATCCTTTTTAGAGGAGTTTTAAAACATTACTAGAATGATCTTTATTAATATAAAACCATTCACCATAGAATTGCTTCACTTCCATACCCTAAAGTAAGAAATGGATGATATTTCCCTTAAATTAACTGTAAAGGATTGTATTGTTGAAAATGGGTACATTCTCTGTGATTCAAATATCAAAAAAAGAGAGAATAATGTAATCCTCTCCTGTTCTTCGTTATATGTGAGACTTTTCAATTGACAATGAACTTGTTTTCCTTATGTTTCATTTTTTGAGACTAATACCACGGTTTCAACTGGTTAAGACCGCCAGACTTTTAAATATTGCTGGGCTGTCTCTAAGTTAAAGGTTTTATCTGCGATGAGGCGCTCAACGAGGGGAGCAACCTCGGACTCACTAGCACCAGCTAAGAGAGCTAGGGATTTGGCCTGTAATTTCATGTGGCCTTGCTGGATGCCCGTACTGACCAAGGCTTTGAGGGCCGCAAAGTTTTGGGCAAGACCGATGGACACGATAATCTGAGCCAATTCCTTAGCTGAAGGATTTCCCAGTAGTTCATGACTGAG
>CAUQPD010000048.1:0-9538 GCA_963519935.1 uncultured Streptococcus sp. | reverse complement strand
ACATAATGAGCAACCTGGCTTATTTTTGCAAAAGCCATTATTTCAAATCCTCCAAGAATTGATAAAGATTGATTAATCCTCTACCCATAACTTCTATTTCCTCAGGACTCATGCCATCGATGATTTTTTCGACCATTGCCTTGTGAAAACGTCTATGAAGACGATGGACTAACCGACCTTTCTTGGTCAAATGCAGATACACTACACGTCTATCCTGATCAGAACGAATACGCTCAATATAACCTTTTCTTTCCAGGTTATTCAAGCTCGTCGTCACTGTCCCAAGAGTTACCATCAGTTCTTTTGAAACCTTACTTGGCGTTGCCTCCGGGAACTTCCCAATCACATCAATCGTGTGCATTTCTTTGATAGAGATGTCTTTGAATCGACTACCTCGTAAGCTAACCTCCTCGATCACAAGGACGTTATTAAAAATAGATGTTAGATAATCATTTACTTGTTGGTAGTCCAAACTTTTTCCCTCCCCCTCAAAAAGCTTTTACAATCAAAACATTTGATAAAAGAAGTATAACAAACTTCAAAAAATTATGCAAGTATTTTTTATTTTCCTGAAAATTTTGGTCTTCTTCTTTCAGAATGTGCTCGAACCCCTTCTTTAAAATCTTCAGTTAAAGATAACGATTCTTGTAGGTTCAATTCTAATTCAGCATAATTCTGCCAATCCTTGAATTGACTTTCCCAAACTAACTTTTTAATGGCTGCGTATGAGTTTGCTGAACCTCTTCTTAATTTTTTCAGAACTTGTTCTCTTGTTTTTTCTAATTTGTCAACTTCACAAACACGGTATACCACGCCCCATTCTAGCGCTTTTTCAGCAGTCAAGGCTTCACCTGTCATGGCAAGTTGTGCAGCCCGTGTTACCCCGATGCTACGACTCAAGAGATGAATCCCACCAGCGTCTGGCGCCAATCCCACTCCGACAAAGGCTTGGATAAATTTTGCCTTGTCAGTCGCTAAACAGAAATCAACTGCTACTGCCATATTTGCTGCAGCACCAGCAACCGCTCCATCTACCTCCATCAAAACAGGTTTAGGAATTTGCTTGATTTTAAAAGAAATTGTATTGACTAATTCTGCAATCTTATTCAAAGAAGGGATATCATCTTCGTCTACTGCTCGTTTCATCTCAACCAAGTCTCCCCCAACTGAAAAGACCTTCCCATTAGCATTAATCAAGATGAACTGCACAGCTTGATCCTGCTCTGCTAGAGTCAAAGCTTCTAAAATCTCCTCACACATTGGGATATGGAAACCATTTGCCACTTCGGGACGATTCAAAGTGATGATAGCAAGATCATCTACGATCTGATATAAGATATGATTCATAGCTTCTCCTTTTCTTTTGTAAGGCAATAAAATTGTTTTATCATCAAAGTATACCTTTTTTTGGATAAAGAGGCAAGAAAAAACTAAAGGAAAGTGTCTCAGCTGATTATTTACCCATCATTTATGAGTGTGAGTAAAATTTGACACCCTTACTTTTAAACGGTTATCACTTTTCAGAATAAGTTAGTGTTTTCTTCTATTATAATAGGAAGTTATTTTCTTCATTGAAAAATGCCCCTCTTTCTGCTATAATCGTATAAAATACTTACTTGAGGAGTCCTTATGAAGGTTGTAAAATTTGGTGGAAGCTCGCTTGCCTCTGCTGGTCAGTTAGAAAAAGTTTTAAACATCGTTAAAAGTGATAAAGAGCGCCGTTTTGTAGTCGTTTCTGCACCCGGCAAACGCAATGCTGAAGATACCAAGGTAACCGATGCCTTGATCAAATACTATCGCGACTATGTGGCTGGAAATGACATCAGTGCTAGCCAAAGCTGGATCATTGACCGTTATGCCGCTATGGTTAGTGAACTAGGGTTAAAACCTGCTGTTTTAGAAAAAATCTCTAAAAGTATTCGGGCCTTGGCAACTCTTCCTATAGAGGACAATGAATTTCTCTATGATACCTTCCTAGCGGCTGGAGAAAATAACAATGCCAAATTGATTGCAGCCTACTTTAACCAAAACGGTATCGATGCACGCTATGTTCACCCAAGAGAAGCTGGGATCGTTGTCACAAGTGAACCTGGAAACGCACGTATCATTCCATCTAGTTATGATAAGATTGAAGGCTTGGCTGATAGCAACGAAGTCCTTGTCATCCCTGGTTTCTTTGGTGTGACTAAGGAAAATCAAATCTGTACTTTTTCACGTGGAGGTTCAGATATCACAGGTTCTATCATTGCAGCAGGTGTTAAGGCTGATCTCTATGAGAACTTTACAGACGTAGATGGTATCTTTGCTGCCCATCCTGGTATTATCCACCAACCACATTCCATTCCTGAATTAACCTACCGTGAAATGCGTGAGTTGGCTTACGCTGGATTTTCAGTCCTTCATGACGAAGCTCTTCTACCCGCTTACCGCGGAAAAATTCCTCTTGTCATCAAGAATACCAACAACCCTGATCACCCAGGAACACGCATTGTTTTAGAACACAGTAGTGATAAATTCCCAGTAGTAGGGATTGCAGGTGACTCAGGATTCGTCAGCATCAACATGTCAAAATACCTCATGAACCGTGAAGTAGGGTTTGGTCGCAAGGTTCTTCAAATCCTTGAGGACCTCAATATCGGTTGGGAACACATGCCTACAGGTATCGACGATCTTTCAATCATCCTCCGCTCCCGTGAATTGACTCCTATCAAAGAAGAAGAAATTCTACGTCAACTCGTTCAAAAGGCTGAAGTGGACCATGCTGAAATCGAACATGACCTTTCCATCATTATGATTGTCGGAGAAAAGATGAAGAGCCATATCGGGGTAACTGCTACTGCAACACGTGCTTTGTCTGAGAATAAAATCAACATCCAGATGATGTCCCAAGGTTCAAGTGAAGTTTCCATCATGTTTGTTGTCAATAAAGACCAAGAAAAAGCAGCTATCAAGGCTCTCTATCATGCCTTTTTCGGTGAAAGTAAGGAAGACTAATCATGGCCCAATCACTCAATCAAGTCATTGACCTCCAAACTACTGGGACATCTTACCTCTCTATCTCTGGGAAAGTTGGAAAATTTCTAGTTGGGGATCAAGCCTTAGAGTTTTATCCTGATGTCAATGTCGAACAATATATCCAAATCCCTTGGTCCAGCATTCAACAAATCGGAGCCAACGTAAGTGGCCGCAAAATCAGCCGTCACTTTGAAGTCTTTACCGATCAAGGTAAATTCCTCTTTGCCTCAAAAGACTCTGGGACTATCCTCAAAATCGCTCGTGAAAAATTAGGAAACGATAAGGTTGTCAAACTTCCTACTTTGATTCAGACCATTGGTCAAAAATTTAAAAATCTATTTGCAAAAAAGTAGAAACTTTAGTATAATCATAGCAACGGATAAGTAGGTTATCTCCTTCTTTCAGAAAGTCTGCGGGTGCTGCGAGCAGATAGGAGGGATAGGTGAAATTCTACCGTTGTTCACAATTACATATATAATCAAGTGCACACCTGTGAAGTTGGATGGAACCGTGGCCCTGCCACTCCAACGCTTTGTCAGGTGTGCTTTTTTCATAAAGGAGTTCTTATGTTAGATATCAAACGTATTCGCACAGACTTTGATGCTGTCGCTGAAAAATTAGCTACACGTGGTGTAGATGCTGCTATCTTGAATGAGATGAAAAAAATCGATGCTAAACGTCGTGACATCTTGGTTAAGGTTGAAACGCTCAAAGCAGAACGCAACACTGTTTCTGCTGAGATTGCCCAAGCTAAGCGCAACAAGGAAAATACCGATGACAAGATTGCTGCAATGCAAACCCTATCTGCTGAAGTCAAAGCCTTGGATGCTGAATTGGCGGACATCGATGCTAAATTGACAGAATTTACCACTACTCTTCCAAACATCCCTGCCGACAGCGTTCCTGTTGGGGCTGACGAAGATGACAATGTGGAAGTTCGCCGTTGGGGGACTCCGCGCGAGTTTGACTTTGAACCAAAAGCTCACTGGGATCTTGGTGAAGACTTGGGTATCCTTGACTGGGAACGTGGTGGTAAAGTAACGGGCGCTCGTTTTCTCTTCTATAAAGGCCTCGGTGCTCGTTTAGAACGCGCTATCTACAACTTCATGTTGGATGAGCATGGTAAAGAAGGCTATACGGAAGTTATCACACCTTACATGGTTAACCATGACTCTATGTTTGGTACTGGGCAATATCCAAAATTCAAGGAAGACACTTTTGAATTGAAAGACACTAATTATGTCCTCATTCCTACAGCTGAAGTGCCTCTTACAAACTACTACCGTGATGAAATCCTTGACGGTAAAGACCTACCAATCTACTTTACTGCTATGAGTCCATCATTCCGTTCTGAGGCTGGTTCAGCTGGTCGTGATACTCGTGGCTTGATTCGTTTGCACCAATTCCACAAGGTTGAAATGGTCAAATTTGCCAAACCAGAAGAATCTTACGAAGAATTGGAAAAAATGACAGCCAACGCTGAGAACATCCTTCAAAAACTCAATCTTCCGTACCGTGTCGTTGCCCTCTCTACTGGGGATATGGGCTTCTCAGCTTCCAAGACTTACGACTTGGAAGTTTGGATTCCAGCGCAAAATACCTACCGTGAAATCTCAAGCTGTTCAAATACAGAAGATTTCCAAGCCCGTCGTGCTCAAATTCGCTACCGTGATGAAGCAGATGGTAAAGTTAAACTTCTTCACACCTTGAATGGTTCTGGACTTGCAGTTGGGCGTACAGTGGCTGCTATTCTTGAAAACTACCAAAATGCAGATGGTTCTGTAACCATTCCAGAAGCTCTTCGTCCATACATGGGTGGAGCTGAAGTTATCAAACCATAAAAAATAAGGTTTAGCTATTTCTAGCTAGACCTTTTTTCGTAACCAATTCAGATAAGCACCTAATACAAAGACTAAAATAATTAAACAAATAGCAGTTTCAGCCAGTACCAAATAATCCAAAAATGGAAGTTTCAAGATTCTCTGAACCATCTTAAGCGAAGTAGCTGTGATAATGGTTGGGAAGGTGAGGGCTGAGAAGGCTGGTTGAAAGCCTTGTTTTAAAATATTGGGCAGGCGAGTTAAAACAAAGAAAAAGAAGGACTGAGATGCCAAAATCATGACAATCAAGAGCCAAGTCGGTAGGCCTGCTCCTCCAACTCGAACTAGAGAAGCTAAGAGTAGGGAAAAGGGAGCACAGTAGATTCCTTCCTGTCCAAGCAAGGCTAGTGGGAGTGGAGATTTCTTTAAATCGCTATAAATAAGCGGATAGAGATAGAAGGTCAAGACAAAACCAAAACTCAAGGTTGCATAGGCAATCTCAATAATGCCTACCAGAGGATAGGTCAAGGCTGCTACTGCTATTCCCACATAGAGTACCGTCCAACTTGGAGTCGCATTGACCCTCCGACCAGGACAGGCAAATTTGATGGTAAAAGTAGCAATCAAAGCTAAATCCAAGAGAAATGAAAACCACCAGATTCCTTGTGCTACCAAAGGAAGAACAGGGAATACGCGAAAGACATAGGTCGATAAAATCATCCCGGCCATGGGAAAGGTAGCCATGCCAGATAAGAGAGGGGCTTTGGTCAATTCTCGCTTGGTTTCAGACCAATTAAAAAGATGAAGAATCAGAAAGAAAAGCCACAAAACTAATCCAGTCAGACTCAATAAATGCGACAGAACTGGCCAAGTATCTGCAATCAGATTTCCTGCACCTGCTAGACCTAATAAACAGCCAGAAAATACCAAGGGGAGCTTTTTCATCCGAGCCTCCAATAATCATGTTATTATTAGTATAGCATAAAAGCGCTTAAATGAGGACTTAAAAAACGAAGTTAGAAATTCAAACTTCGTTTTTATTCTACTATTTTTTAACTCGTTGCTAAGATATGGCGCAACTGAACAGCGCTTGGAGAGACAATCGGAAGAAAGGCTCCTTCATTCCAACGACGAATAAAACCAGATGTTGATTTGCTAAAGTAGCCTCTACCTCCACCAGCTTGCAACTCTAACAGAAGACTTTGAGCAACCACATCCACAATGTCTATTCTTAACTGAAAGAGTTCACGCGGATTGGTAACGAAATAGGACCGGTCAGACAATCCCTGATAAAGAGCTTGCCGAATAGCATCTAACTGCTCTACCTGGTATTGCCATTCATCTGTTAATACTCTTCGTTTCCCCAATTCTTTTTCTACTTCTGATAGGGAGCGTTCAGCTAATCCAAAAGCCAAACCAAATTGGTAACCTAAAAAAGCGGGACGATTTTGAGTTAAAAACTCTTTAGCATTCTTGGATAGAATCCACTCTTCTTTTAAAGGAACCCGATTAAAGGTCAAAGCAGCAGTGTTTCCTCCCTGAAGAGAAACGAATTCTAAGTCTTCCGAACGACTAAAATTCTCTGCATCTGATGGCACAGCCACCACATAACTTTTACTTGGATCATCAGCAAAACCTGCTACAAAAATGGTTAAGAATCGATTTCTACGGGCATTGGTTACCCATGGCAGTCGCCCTTTTAGATAAAATTGTCCTTTTTCTTCGATGATATAAACATTCAGCTCTTCTAAATCAGATAAATACTTGACCGCATTAGACAGAGCAGTTGCGCCTGCATATTCACCAGACAAGAGTTTTTCCAGATAGTTTTCTTTCAAATAGGAATTCTCTGAATGGATAATATTGTCAATTAGGGTGCGTTGTCCCCAAGAAATAAAGGAGGCCGTCAAGGAATGTTGAGCGAGCTCTGCTAGGATATCAATGACATCTTGATCACTTCCGTCTGAACCGCCGAGAGATTCTGGAACACCTACACGAAAAGCTCCTTCTGCTGCAATCCTTTCAATCAGTTGCTCTCCAGCCTCACAAGACTGTTTATCAATTTCATCAGCATGCTGGTCTAACCAGCTCAAAAACTCTTCGGAAAAAAATCCCATACTCTTTCCTCCTTTTATGCATAAGGTTGTAATTCTGGATTAATAGGCGTATTAGCTAGGTTGTTGGCATAGTTGCAAAGACTTGCAAGACTAACACCGAGAACCACATCCAAGGCATTTTGTTGCGTGTAGCCAGCTTGCAAAAATTCACTAAGCGCTTCATCGCCTACACGACCCTTGGTATTGATGACTGCCAAGGTAAACTTGGCCAGAGTATCTAGCTTAGGATCTGACTCGATTGGAGTGCGATTGCGAAGAGCTTGAAGAAGATCATCATTCATCTGGATTTGTTTGATCGAAAAGGCGGTGTGACCTGCGACACAGAAGGCACATCCATTGGTTACCGCAGCTGTGATTTGCACCACTTCTCTCTCAACTGGGGTCAGACTATTACGGCGGTTGATGGCTCCGACAGTTCGGTAGGCTTCAAGCGCGGTAGGAGCGTTGGCCAAGAGACCGATTAGGTTGGGAATATAGCCATTGTTGTCTTTTTGTACTGTTTCAAGAACTTCTTTCACTTCTGCTGGTGCTGATTCTACTGTGTGGATGGTAAATGTTGTCATAAGAAACCTCTTTTCATTTTATTGTCATTTAGTCTATCATAGAATTTTTCACTTGGATAATATATATTTCCAATAGCCTTGATAGGAAATGTCTATGAAATGAAAAAATCACACTAAAAGTGTGATTGGGTTAGTGTTTAAAATACTGTTTAGTCTCAGCAATGACGACTGGCGATAAGACTAAGAGGGCAATCAAGTTTGGTAAAGCCATCAAGGCATTGACGATATCTGCAATAATCCAGACCATATCCAACTCGATAAATCCTCCCAACAAGACCATGACTACAAAGACTACACGGTAAAGCCAGATAAAACGAACACCAAAGAGAAACTCAAAACAGCGTTCTCCGTAGTAGTTCCATCCGAGAATCGTCGTAAAGGCAAAGAGTACAAGGAAAATGGTCAAGAGGGAAGGTCCAAAATATGAAAAAACTGTTGAAAAGGCTGACTGGGTCAAGGCAACCCCATTCAAATCACCACTCCAAACCCCAGTTACCAAGATTGTTAAACCAGTCAACGTACAGATAATGAGGGTATCAATAAAGGTTCCTGTCATGGAAATCAAGCCTTGCTCGACAGGCTCATTTGTCTTAGCTGCAGCCGCTGCAATGGGAGCAGAACCAAGACCAGATTCGTTAGAGAAGACTCCCCGCGCCACACCATTTTGGATAGCCATCCGAATACTGGCACCTGCAAAACCACCTACCGCAGCAGTTGGACTAAAGGCTGAAGTAAAGATGAGGGCAAGTGTGGCTGGGATTTTCTCGATATTAAAGAGAATAACTGTAAGAGTCCCTAAAATATAGACAATAGCCATAAAAGGAACCACTGCTGTCGAAACTTTTGATATGGATTTGAGGCCACCAAAGACGGCAATCCCTACAAAAATGGATAAAATCAGAGCTGTGATAGCTGGATCAACTTGGGCTGTATTTTGAATGGATTCTGTAATCGAATTAACTTGGGTAAAGGTACCAATCCCTAGAAGGGCTACCAATACACCCGCTAGGGCAAAGAAGATAGCAAGTGGACGCCACTTTTCTCCCATCCCCAAAAGGATGTAATGCATGGGTCCTCCAGCTACAGCTCCATTTGCATCCTTTGTGCGGTACTTGATAGCCAGCAAGCCTTCAGCATACTTGGTTGCCATCCCAAAGAAGGCTGCCATCCACATCCAAAAGAGAGCCCCTGGTCCCCCAACCTTAATGGCTGTCGCGACTCCGATGATATTTCCCGTACCAACGGTGGCAGCTAGAGCTGTACAAAGAGCTGCAAAGCTCGACACATCACCATGTCCCTTGTCCTTGGTGAAAATTAACTGAAAAGCCTTAGGGAGACGAGCAACCTGCAAAAGGCCCAGTCGGATGGTCAAATAGATACCCGTTCCGACCAATAAGATCAAGAGGGGAGGCCCCCAAACGAAAGCATCAAGCGCTTTTAGCAATTCTAACATATCCTTCTCCTATCTTTTCAACCCCAAAAGAAAGAGCACATGCAAGATACATGTACTCTGGAATGCTTAGATAAATGCCAAAAAGCGGTCTATCCTAGCTCTGTCCTTTTACCTGAGAGTTTGAGCAGTTGCCTGCCTTGCCCCTTCGGTGCCTTTACGGTCTCTCCAGAGTTCCGTCCATTTACAGTCATGGAAAACAAACCTTTCTCCACTTCTATTAAACTTCATTCGGTGTTGGTATTCTATTTTTTATTATTTTACAAGAAAAGTTAGCCTTTGTCAATATATTCTATGAAAATTTTTGACCTTTCATTTCTTTTTTCAGAAAGGTTGACTCCTTCTTCTCTCTATCCTTTAAAGGTCACAATGGTAGCGCCACTGCCTCCAGCATTTTGTGGAGCATAGCCGAAACTCTTGACATGCTTGTTTCTTTGCAGGTATTTGGTGACGCCCTCACGGATGACTCCTGTTCCGATACCATGGATGATGTCGACTTGCGCCATGTTATTAAGCAGGGCTTGGTCGATAAAGGCATCTAGCTCATTCATGGCCTCTTCATAACGTTTGCCT
>CAUQPD010000047.1:0-10519 GCA_963519935.1 uncultured Streptococcus sp. | reverse complement strand
AGAGATATGCTGATTGGCCCTATGTGGAGCCTCAATAAATGGGAAGTGCTAAATGCTATTGAAACTGAAATGAGACGCCGAGGAAGTGTTCAGGGCTGTAAGGCTGTAAAACAGGAGTTTGAAAATGAAAAGACCACTTGAGATGGCGCATGATTTTTTAGCTGAAGTCGTGACAAAAGAGGATATTGTTGTGGATGCGACCATGGGTAATGGGCATGATACCCTTTTTCTAGCCAAGCTAGCCAAGCAAGTCTATGCCTTTGATATTCAGGAGCAGGCTTTGGAGAAGACGCAAGAGCGTTTGGATCAGGCTGGAATGAAAAATGCCCAGTTAATCTTGAAAGGTCATGAGACACTAGACCAGTTTGTGACAGAAGCTAAGGCAGGGATTTTTAATCTTGGTTATTTACCTTCTGCTGACAAATCCGTCATCACTCAACCTCAGACTACTATCGAAGCATTAGAAAATCTGTGTCATTTGCTTGTCAAAGGGGGACGGATTGCTATCATGATCTACTATGGTCATGAAGGAGGAGACACTGAGAGGGATGCTGTATTGGATTTTGTTAGCCAGTTGAACCAACAAGAGTATACAGCTGCCATTTATCGGACTCTCAACCAAGTTAATAATCCACCGTTTTTAGTTATGATTGAAAAATTAGAAAGGTATAGACATGGATAAACAATACCTTCGTGAGAAGCTTGAGACAATGCGCCAAAATTTTGTCGAGTCAACGCATCACGAGCGAGCAGTCGGCGTGCTCGACGAAGCACATATGAGCAAGAAAATGCTTAAAATCAAGAAAAAATTAGTGGCTCTTGAAATGGAACGATGCCAGAAAAAAATTGAGCACAAAGACTGTTCTAAGATTGATCAGAAAATCCAAGAGCAAAAGGAGATTTTTGAATCTTGTTGTAAAAAAGATTAAGGAGGAATTGTGTGGAATTACTTATTTACTTGATTCTATTTTTATTTGTCTTAATCATTTCAACTACGACCAATAAAATTCTCCCTTTTTTGCCCCTTCCTCTTGTACAAATTCTTTTGGGGATTGGGATTGGTTTATTTGTTCCCGATGCGGACTTTCATCTCAATACAGAGCTGTTTCTGGCCATGGTTATTGGTCCCTTACTCTTCCGGGAGGCAGAAGAAGCAGATATTACGTCCATTTTGAAGCACTGGCGGATTGTTGTCTTTCTGATCTTTCCTGTGATTTTTATCTCGACCTTAAGCTTGGGGGGCATGGCTCACTTTCTTTGGATGACTCTTCCTTTGGCTGCCTGTTTAGCAGTTGGAGCGGCACTTGGGCCAACAGATTTGGTTGCCTTCGCATCTCTTTCTGAACGTTTTCGTTTTCCTAAACGGGTTTCTAATATCCTAAAAGGGGAAGGGCTCTTAAATGACGCTTCTGGTTTGGTTGCCTTTCAGATGGCTCTTGCTGCTTGGACAACAGGAACGTTTTCTCTAAGCCAAGCTGGAACTTCCCTAGCACTTTCTATCTTTGGTGGTTTTGTAGTCGGTTTTGTGACGGCTATGGTCAATCGTTTCTTGCATAGCTTTTTGCTGAGTGTACGAGCGATAGATATAGCCAGTGAACTATTGCTAGAGCTAAGTTTGCCACTCATGACCTTTTTCATTGCAGAAGAGTTTCATGTTTCAGGGATTATCGCAGTAGTGGTTGCAGGTATTTTGAAGGCCAGTCGCTTTAAGAAAATTACGCTCCTTGAGGCTCAGGTAGACACCGTGACGGAGACCGTCTGGCACACCGTGACCTTTATGCTAAATGGATCAGTCTTTGTTCTCTTGGGAATGGAATTAGAGTTGATAGCAGAGCCGATTTTGTCTAATTCTCTCTACAATCCCCTTCTTTTACTGATTTCAGTTGTCGTTCTGACCTTCTTGCTTTTTGCGATCCGCTTTGTCATGATTGCTGGTTTTTACTTTGTGAGGACGCGTCGACTTAAGAAAAAAATTCATAAGTACATGAAAGATATGCTTCTTTTGACCTTCTCTGGTGTCAAAGGGACAGTATCTATCGCGACCATTCTCCTCATACCAAGTCATTTGGAGCAGGAATACCCTCTCTTACTCTTCCTTGTAGCAGGCGTTACACTATTGAGCTTTCTAACAGGTTTATTGGTCCTCCCTCACTTATCTGAAGAACAAGAGGAAAGCAAGGATCATTTGATGCATATTGCGATTCTGAATGATGTAGCTGCAGAATTAGAAAAAGAACTGGACCATCACAAGAACAAACTTCCTCTTTATGCAGCTATTGATAATTACCATGGTCGGATTGAAAACCTCATCCTTAGTCTGGAAAATAAGAGAGTCCAAGAGGACTGGGAGTCCCTCAAGCTTCTTATCTTGAGTATTGAGAGTGACGGTTTGGAGCAAGCCTATGAAGAAAATAGAATCAGCGAGCGTGGCTATCGAGTTTACCAACGTTACCTAAAAAACATGGAGCAGAGTATCAATCGGAATTTCGCTTCTAGAGTGACTTATTACTTCCTAGTTTCCTTACGGATACTGCGCTTTCTACTCCATGAAATGTTTACCTTTGGCAAAACTTTCCGTAGTTGGATGAATGAAGAATCGCGTAAACTACTAGCAGTTGACTATGATCAGATTTCAGAGTTGTATTTAGAGAATACAGAGCTGATTATCGAGAGTTTGGAAAACCTCAAAGGGGTTTACAAGAGTTCTCTGATTAGTTTTATGCAAGAATCTCGTCTACGCGAGACGGCCATTATCGGAAGTGGTGCCTTTGTTGAGCGGGTTATCAATCGCATCAAGCCAAACAATATCGATGAAATGCTACGAGGCTACTATCTCGAACGTAAGGCAATCTTTGAATATGAAGAAGCTAAACTGATAACAGCCAAGTATGCCAAAAAACTACGCCAAAATGTGAATAATTTAGAGAATTATTCTCTGAAAGAGGCCGCAAATACTTTACCTTATGATATGCTAGATTTAATCAGAAGAACTTAGATGATGAAAAAAATGACGGAGGATGGGATATGAAAAAGTGGTGGAAGGAGCTATTGGATAAGCCCTTATTGAAAGCTTTTTTGCATTATTATCAAGCATCTGATAGTGAGTTGACCAGTGTTGCGGTTGCCTACTATTGGTTGATTTCAATCTTTCCTTTGTTAATGATAATGGTCAATATTTTGCCTTATTTTCAGATTCCGGTTTCAAATTTCTTACTGACGATCAAGGAATTCTTGCCTGATACGGTGTATGATGTGGTTGCCAAGATTGTACGAGAAGTTCTGACTCAACCATCAACTGGTTTGCTGAGTTTTGCCGTTTTATCTGCCCTCTGGACCTTTTCAAAATCAATGGATTTCCTCCAAAAAGCCTTTAATAAAGCCTATGGAGTGACCAAGAGTCGAGGAATTATCTCCCATCAGTTGATGAGTTTACTTGTTAGTTTCGGCTTGCAGATTCTTTTTGCCTTGGCCTTGTTTTTGAGTATGTTTGGTCGTATGTTGCTCAACCTCCTCAAAACTTACTGGCAATCAGACAGTCCGCTATTTTCCTACCTGCAAGACTTTACAGGCCCTCTGGTCTATGCCTTGATCTTTGCCATTCTAGTCATGATTTATTACTTCCTTCCAAAAGTAAAAGCACCACGAATCCGCTATGTTTTACCAGGAAGTGTCTTTGTCTTGCTAACTCTTATCTTTTTATTGAATATCTTTTCTGTCTACGTCAATAGTTATGTCAATCATCTGGTTGATGTCCGATTTTTCAGTTCCATTATCGTGGTAGTCATGATGTTCTGGTTTATTCTCATTGCAAAGATTTTGATTATCGGAGCAGTTATCAATGCCAGTGTTCAGAGCTTGAAAGATCCTAAGTTTAGTATGGAATAATTAGAAAAATCCCTATTAGGTTTCTAATAGGGATTTTCTTAATAGATAAACATGGCATCTCCAAAACTGAAGAAGCGGTAGTGTTCTTGGATGGCATGGTGATAGGCATCTAGGACTAAGTCACGACCGGAAAAGGCAGAAACTAGCATAACAAGAGTTGACTTGGGTAGGTGGAAGTTGGTTGAAAAAGCATCCACAACCTTCCAGTCATAGCCTGGTTTGATAAAGATATTGGTCCAGCCAGAATCAGCCTGGATTTGCCCATTAAACTTGGAACCGATGGTTTCCAGTGTGCGGATAGAAGTGGTTCCTACAGCGATGACACGGCCTCCATTTTCCTTAACAGAGCGAAGGGTGGCAGCTGCTTCCTCAGAAAGTTGGTAAAATTCGGAGTGCATTTCATGTTCGTCCAGATTGTCAACAGAGACAGGTCTAAAGGTTCCGAGTCCGACGTGAAGAGTGAGATAAACCAGATGAACACCCTTGGCTTGGATTTCTGCTAGCAGTTCTTTAGTAAAGTGGAGACCAGCAGTCGGTGCAGCAGCAGAGCCACTTTCTTTAGCGTAGACCGTTTGATAACGTTCACGGTCATTCAGTTTTTCATGGATATAAGGTGGTAGTGGCATTTCTCCCAGACTTTCCAAAACTTCTAGGAAAATTCCTTGGTATTCAAAGCGGACAATGCGGCCCCCGTGGGTCAATTCTTCCGTAACGACAGCGCTGAGGCGACCATCTCCAAAATTGATGCGAGTACCGACCTTGAGGCGTTTGGCAGGTTTAGCGAGGACTTCCCACTCATCACCACTAGTATTTTTGAGCAGGAGAAGCTCCACATGACCTCCGGTCTCCTCTTTTTGACCATAGAGGCGGGCAGGGAGAACGCGAGTGTCGTTCATGACAAGGGCATCACCAGGTTCCAGCATGTCGATAATGGAGTGGAAGTGTTTATCCTGCATTTCTCCCGTTTCACGATTAACGATAAGGAGTTTAGACGCATCACGTTTTTCAAGTGGCGTTTGGGCAATCAATTCCTCAGGCAAGTGGAAATCAAAATCAGCAGTATTCATTTTTTCATCATTCTTTCTAAGTTCTAATCCTATCCATTATAACATGTTTCAAGTTTGGGTGCTCTTTTTTTAGAAATTAAATCGTTTTCACTTGACAAAAATTGGTCTATACCATATAATGAATATAGAAACATGGAGGATATAAAATGAAAGTTATAAAAGTTGAGAATCAAGTCGAGGGTGGAAAAGTAGCTTTTGAGATTTTGAAGGAAAAATTGGCCAATGGTGCTCAAACATTAGGACTTGCGACAGGAAGCAGTCCACTTGAATTTTACAAGGAAATCGTTGAGAGTGACCTTGATTTTTCAAATCTAACCAGTGTGAACCTTGATGAGTATGTAGGGCTTGATGGGGACAATCCACAATCTTATCGTTACTTCATGCAGGAAAACTTGTTCAACCAAAAACCATTTAAGGAAAGTTTCTTGCCACGTGGTGTTAAGGATAATGCTGAAGAAGAAGTTGAACGCTACAATCAAATTTTAGCTGACCATCCTGTTGATTTGCAAATCTTGGGGATTGGTCGCAATGGACACATCGGCTTTAACGAGCCAGGAACTCCATTTGATAGCCAAACGCATTTAGTAGAACTAGACCAGTCTACTATCGAAGCCAATGCTCGCTTCTTTGACAAGATTGAAGACGTCCCAACTCAAGCCATTTCAATGGGAATTAAAAACATCTTGGATGCCAAGTCAATTATTCTCTTTGCCTACGGTGAGTCGAAAGCAGAAGCCATTGCTGGAACAGTATCAGGCCCAGTGACTGAGAACCTCCCAGCAAGCAGCCTACAAAACCACCCTGATGTGACTATTATCGCTGATGCAGAAGCGCTCAGCTTGCTTGAAAAATAAAAAGTATAAGAACCACTTGCTCTTTGGAGTGAGTGGTTTTTTCTAGCTTTTATGAGTCAATAGAAAGAAGTGGTATAATAGATTGGTAGAAGAACTCAACCTAGTTAGGTTCAATTTTTACTATTTTATGATATACAAGGAGAGAATGAAAGTATGCTATTAGAAAATAATCTGATAAAAGACAATATACGAGCTGAAAACCAAAGTTTTCTCTATTATTTACATGAGGAAAACATATTTGATACGCAGTCGCTGGCTGATTTATGTCGCTACGTAGAAAAGCTCGAGTCTATTAGTATAGATCAGATGAGGGATTTGCATTTTATTGAAAATCAAATTCTTCGTCATCTGGTATATCATTTTGACAGCAATGACTTGGGTAAGATTTCGAATCTTCCTGATGAATATTGGGAGTATATTGAACCTTTTGAACAAGCAGTAAGGAAGTTGTATGATTTGATGTAAAAATTAGTGGATTTGATAAAGTATAGGCAAGAAAGTAATTATTGAATCGGGAAATCGGAATAAATGTAGGTTTTCCCTTGACAAATATTCATTTTGCGTGTAAAATGGAATAGATCTTGAACTTGAAGGGAGTGAAAAAAATGTCTAAAACAGTAGTACGTAAGAATGAATCTCTTGACGATGCACTTCGTCGTTTCAAACGTGCGGTTACTAAAGCTGGTACTCTTCAAGAAACACGCAAACGTGAATTCTATGAAAAACCTTCTGTAAAACGTAAACGTAAATCAGAAGCAGCTCGTAAACGTAAAAAATTCTAATTTGAAATGAAAGGCTAGACTTGTCTAGTCTTTTTTTGCACAATGTTTAGAGGGACAAATTCTTATGAGAGAGTATATAAAAGAATATCAAAAAATGCGTGAAAATCACTTGGAAGATTGGGGTTATTGTGCTGATCCGATAGATTGGAAGGAATTTGAAGAGTCAAACCAAAGAATTTTTGAAAAGTATTTGACCGATTCAAAAGTATTGTCTGACAAGGTTTTAAGGGTAAAATTGTACAGTAGCTTATTGTTAGATGATATTAAATATTTTGCCTATTATGCGGCGTTTTTAGATGGAGATTATAAGCAGTTAAACAACGCTCTATGGCAAACAGGAAGAACCGAGCTGCTGAGAGGCGGTTTGTTGGCAAGTGGAACCATTTACACAGATGGGATTTTGAAAGGCTTGTTTACCTCTTTTGCTTGTAACGATTTTTCAGTCATTCCATCATTCATCCCCAAAGATTTACCCTTGTTGAAAGGAACTTACTATCCAGAAAATGTGATTAATCTTTTATACGCTCTTTATTATCAAGATGAAGAAAGATTATCCGAGTCTCTCTTGCGTGCACAACAGTTTTTAGAGAAGAAAAAACGAACTGGTATGGAAGAATTTTCTGTTCGGTATTTTATAAGTTTGGCAAGAAAAGATGCAGTTGAATTAAGTGAGTCCTTACAAAACTTATGTCAAGCTTATCAGAGGCGAGGTTACCCCTATGAAAAGATTGATAAGTGCTTTGCGGATGAGATTCATGGTCTATATCGTTTGGTACGATTGTTTGACCATTCCTTGTTCGAAGAAGTCAGTATGCCGTCTCATAAGACTTTTTTGAAGGAGTTTGAAGAATGGCAGGTCCAAAATCAGTTTCCACAAGGTCAACAGTTCTATACCTATCCTCAAGATATGGCTGATGCAAATAGAATACTAACAAAAGGTCTTCCAAGGATTTATTTAGCAAAATCTGGAAGGGATTTGGTGATAGATGTTGACCAATTTGCAGTAGATTTGTCTCGGTTAATTTGAAAGCGTAGGAAAAGACTTACTAGTCAAATCTTTTCCCAAGCAACATCAAATAAATACTGTAAATCCTGCAAAAAAAGGAAACTTCCCCCTACAATCTGATATAATAGTAGGGAGAACTCGATTGAAGGAGGAAATTATGTCGGTTTTAGTAAGAGATGTCATTGAAAAACTCAGACTAGATATTGTCTATGGTGAAGGCGAATTACTTGAAAAAGAAATCAATACTGCGGACATTATGAGACCTGGTCTTGAAATGACAGGCTATTTTGATTACTATACACCAGAACGGATTCAGCTGTTAGGAATGAAGGAGTGGTCCTATTTAGTTGCCATGCCTGCCCAGAACCGTTATCAAGTTTTGAAGAAAATGTTTCTACCTGAAACACCTGCGGTTATCGTGGCTCGTGGTCTGGTAGTACCCGAGGAAATGTTGAGGGCTGCTAGGGAATGCAAGATTGCGATTTTAACCAGTCGAACAGCAACCAGTCGTTTATCTGGAGAACTTTCCAGCTACCTTGATTCCCGTTTGGCTAAACGTACCAGTGTGCATGGTGTCTTGATGGACATCTATGGCATGGGGGTCTTGATCCAAGGGGATAGTGGTATCGGTAAGAGCGAGACAGGTCTTGAGCTTGTGAAACGTGGACACCGTCTAGTAGCAGACGATCGTGTAGATATTTATTCTAAGGATGAGATGACTCTTTGGGGCGAACCTGCTGAAATCTTGAAGCATTTACTTGAGATTCGTGGAGTTGGGATTATCGATATCATGAGTCTCTATGGTGCAAGTGCTGTAAAAGATTCTTCACAAGTTCAGCTAGCAGTTTATTTGGAAAATTATGATACGCATAAGACCTTTGACCGTCTAGGAAACAATGCCGAAGAACTCGAAGTTTCTGGTGTAACGATTCCGCGTATCCGCATCCCAGTAAAAACAGGACGCAATATCTCCGTTGTTATTGAGGCAGCTGCCATGAACTATCGTGCTAAAGAAATGGGCTTTGATGCGACGCGTTTATTTGAAGAACGCTTGACAAATCTAATCGCTCAAAATGAGGTGAAACATGATTAATCCAGTCGCATTTGAAATTGGTCCCTTTGCTATTCGTTGGTATGCTTTGTGTATTGTAGCTGGTTTGATTCTGGCAGTTTATCTTGCCATGAAAGAAGCTCCTAAAAAGAAAATTCTATCAGATGATATTTTGGATTTTATTCTGATTGCTTTTCCAGTAGCTATTTTAGGTGCTAGACTATACTACGTACTCTTTCGCTTAGATTATTATCTGCAAAATCCAGGTGAAATCATCGCCATTTGGAATGGTGGTTTGGCCATTTATGGAGGTTTGATAGCGGGCGCTATTGTCCTTTATATCTTTGCAGATAGAAAGCTGATTAATACTTGGGATTTCTTAGATATTGCAGCACCGAGCGTCATGATTGCCCAGAGTTTAGGGCGCTGGGGGAACTTCTTTAACCAAGAAGCCTACGGTGCAGCAGTAGATAGTCTGGATTATTTGCCAGGCTTCATTCGTGATCAGATGTACATTGAGGGGAGCTACCGTCAGCCGACCTTCCTATATGAGTCGGTTTGGAATCTGATTGGTTTTGCTTTGATTTTGATTTTTAGACGAAAATTAAAGGGAATCAGACGTGGTCATATCACTGCTTTCTACTTGATTTGGTATGGCTTTGGTCGTATGATCATCGAAGGCATGCGGACGGATAGTCTCATGTTCTTTGGTTTGCGAGTTTCCCAATGGTTATCAGTTATCCTTATCGGACTTGGTATTTTTATCATACTTTATCAAAATCGAAAGAAAGCCCCTTTCTATCATACAGAGGAGGAAAAATAAATGTTAGAAGTTGCATATATACTTGTTGCGATTGCTTTGATTGTCTGTTTAGTCTATTTGACAATCACGATTCAAAAAGCAGGTCGTATGATTGATGAGACAGAGAAAACCATCAAAACGTTGAGTTCAGATGTGAACGTTACCTTGCATCAGACCAATGAATTGTTGGCTAAGGTCAATGTGTTGGCAGATGATATCAATATCAAAGTTGCGACGATTGATCCACTCTTTACAGCTGTGGCGGACTTGTCAGAGTCAGTATCTGACCTCAATCAGCATGCACGTGTCTTAGGCAAAAAAGCTTCATCTGCTGGTTCAAAGACCATTAAAACAGGTGCAGGCTTGTCAGCTCTTCGTTTCGCAAGTAAAATTTTCAAAAAATAAAAAAGGAGAAATCTTATGGGAAAACTATCCTCTATCCTTTTAGGAACGGTTTCAGGTGCAGCTCTTGCCTTGTTCTTAACCAGTGACAAGGGCAAGCAAGTTTGTAGTCAAGCTCAGGATTTTCTAGATGATTTAAGAGAAGATCCAGAATATGCTAGAGAGCAGGTTTGTGAGAAACTAACTGAAGTGAAGGAACAGGCAACTGACTTTGTATTGAAAACAAAGGAGCAAGTAGAATCTGGTGAAATCACTTTTGATAGTGTCCTTGACCAAGCTAAAAACTGTGCTCGACAAGCGACGGAAGCATCGAAGGAAACCTTTAACAATCTCAAGGAGCAATGGCAAGAACAGTCAGCAACTCCAGATATCGTAGAAGACGAAGAAGAGATTATTATTGATATTACAGAAGAATAAAACATCACCATCTCTGGTTCATCTAAGGTTCTGGGGATGGTGATTTTTATCTGGAAACCAGTCTTTGTGGTATAATAAATACTATGCAGAAAAAACCAACGTCAGCCTATGTGCATATTCCCTTTTGCACACAGATTTGTTATTATTGTGACTTTTCAAAAGTTTTTATCAAGAATCAACCAGTAGATAGTTATTTGGAGCATCTGCTAGAAGAGTTTCGTTCTTATGATATCCAAAAATTGCGAACCCTCTA
>CAUQPD010000046.1:0-10880 GCA_963519935.1 uncultured Streptococcus sp. | reverse complement strand
CAATCATAGCATTGGTGGCATTGTACTTACCTGTCACTGGCAAATCGAGGGCTTGTTCCAAAAAATTAGCCTTAAAGGTCAGACTATCCTTGCGCTCAATCAAGTCTGTGACTTCTAACTCAGCTCCTTGCCCAAAACGGATCACTTTTTTATCTGTAGGCAAGTAGTCCTCTACAATCGGGTCAGCTGGTACCAAAAGCAAAGAACCTGGTGCCATACCATCAGCAATTTGCATTTTCCCTTTAGCAATCTCCGAACGGTCTTTGAAAAAGGCCAAATGAGCCTCTCCAACCAAGGTCACAATGGCTGTCTTGGGGTGAGCTAATTCAGACAAGAGATGGATATCTCCCAGGTGATCCTGCCCCATCTCCAAGACCAACTTTTCTGTCCCCTCAGGCATGTGAAGAACCGTGTAGGGAAGGCCAATCTCATTATTGTAATTGCCTTGGGTTTTGTAGGTCTTGTAGGTTGTTGATAGTAAATGTGCCAACATATCCTTGGTCGTTGTTTTGCCATTTGAACCCGTAACAGCAAAGACATCAACTGCCGTTTTTTCAAGATAGTAGGCTGCGAGGGTTTGAAAGGCAGACAACACATCGTCTACTAGAATGTAGGGATGATTTGCAACCTCTTTCTCAGACAGGGTTACTGTTGCACCATTTTCAAAAGCTGTTTCGATAAAATCGTGGCCATCACGCGCACCTTTGAGGGGCACAAATAAGTCCCCTGCAGCAATCAAACGACTGTCAAACTCAGCTTTTTCTAACTGAGCATCCGCAAAAAGACTAACATCATTTTTAGCTCCAACAGCTTGGGCGACTTCATGGATTGTTAATTTCATTTCTACTCCTTTAAAAAGGGGTGAAGTCCAAGAACTCGACTCACCTAACAGTGATGGTTCTAACTCCTACCCTCTCTTTCATTTTATAGCAAATGCGCTTCGCGCTTGTCAAAACTTTGCTTAGCAAGATCAACCAAATGCTCAATTAGTTCTGGGTAGCTGATTCCCATATTGTCCCAAAGTAGTGGATACATAGACCACTGGGTAAAACCTGGCATGGTATTCAGCTCGTTTAGGAAAATCTCGCCCCTATCTGTATAGAAGAAATCACAACGAGACAGACCGAGGCCACCAATTGCACGGAAGGCTGTTTCTGCATTTCGACGCATGACAGCTACCACATCATCACTGATTCTAGCTGGGATATCCATGGTAATCTTGTTATCGATATACTTGGCATCATAGTCATAAAAGG
Organism: uncultured Streptococcus sp.; assembly: GCA_963519935.1. GTDB lineage: Bacteria > Bacillota > Bacilli > Lactobacillales > Streptococcaceae > Streptococcus. The sequence goes on along the minus strand of CAUQPD010000046.1, from coordinate 9,624 downwards.
CAACATCCTTGACCACTTCACCTGGCAAGGTGCTCTTAACATCGTAGTTGCCCAAGAGACCAACCTCGATTTCACGCGCATTTACCCCTTGCTCTACCAAGACACGACTGTCATATTGGAAGGCGAGCTCCAAAGCTTGGCGGAGTTCCTCATGGTTTTCAGACTTAGAAATACCGACACTTGAACCCATATTTGACGGCTTCGTGAAGACTGGATAAGTCAATTTTTCTTCAACTTCAGCGATTTTAGCAGTCACATCATCACCTTCGACGATGGCTACATAAGGAACTTGGGCAATCCCAGCAGACTCCAAGACACGCTTAGTCGTGATTTTATCCATGGCAAGACTAGATGACAAGATATTGCAGCCGACATAGGGCATTTTCAAAACTTCTAAGAATCCTTGAACAGAACCATCTTCTCCCATCGGACCATGAAGAACTGGAAAGACTACTGCACCTTCTTCATAGATGGCACTTGGCGCTATTTTATTGTCCCAGTCAATAGTCGCATTGGTCATGAGACGGTCTTCTTGACCTGGAGTCTGGCTAAATTCCTGTGTTTTGATAAAGTCACCTGACTGGCTGATGAAGAAAGTCTTGACTGTGAAACGGTCGTAGTTGACCGCACGCATCACACTTTCAGCTGAAAGGACAGAGACTTCACGCTCTGCACTACGCCCACCATATAAAAGAATAATCGTTTGTTTCATATTGCTTGTCCTAATTCTAATAGAATACTCGTTCTTTAGTATATCATATTTGCTTCTTTTTTGAAACTTGAACATAGTACTAGAATTCAAGAAACATAAAAGAGACCTATAACATCAAAGTCGGTCTCCTTAATTTTCTTATGAATAAATTTAGTCCGTAAATTGTCTACTCCTACAACTCTGTCCGATTTTCAATGGCTCGTAAGAGTGTGACTTCGTCCGCATACTCGATATCTGCTCCCACGGCTAGTCCTCGTGCTAGACGAGTGACCTTGATACCAGCTGGCTTGAGCAAACGAGAGAGATACATAGATGTCGCTTCCCCATCTGCCGTCGCATTGGTTGCCACAATCACCTCTGAAACCTCACTATCCATGAGACGGGTCATGAGACTCTTGAGGTTGATATCGTCTGGGCTGATACCATTCATCGGAGAAATGAGGCCGTGCAAGACATGATAGAGTCCATGGTATTCTTGGATGTTTTCCATAGCAGCCACATCGCGACTATCCTCTAACACCAAGATGGTTGTCTGGTCTCGAGTCGGATCCGTACAGATAGAGCAAGGATCATCATCTGTCAAACGACCACAGATGGAACAATAGGTTAATTCCCGCTTAGCAGACAGGAGATTTTTGGCAAATTCATTGACATCGTCATCAGACATTCCAATGGTATAGAAGGCTAGGCGGGTAGCCGTTTTAATCCCGATACCTGGTAACTTTGAATAGCTATCAATCAGCTTGGCAATAGGTGTTGGATACAGCATAAGTTCCTTTCTAATTCATTGGATGGTGTTGGTGATAAAGATTGATAATGTCGCGTGCAATAGAAGGTCCGACACCGTTTGTAAGGTTGGTGTTATGAGGAAAGACGACTGCGACCGCGATTTGGGGATTTTCGGTCGGTGCATAGGCGACCGCGTTGGTATTATTGGCTTTTTGACCACCATTAACGTAACTTTCGGCAGTACCTGTCTTTCCACTGATGGAAACGGCTGCGCCATTTGAAAAGGCACGACCAGTTGTCAGAGCACTCGTTCCATGCGAAACTTGATAGAAACCTTGTTGCAAGATAGCCATATCTGATTCTGAGATATTGACCTTGTTCAGTTCCTTAGTGGCTGTTTCTTGAACCAGACTACCTAGGCCACCTTGGTCATTGTTTCCATAAACCCCTTCAACGATGTGAGGAGCTAAACGCACACCATTGTTTGCAATGGTTGCGACATACTGGGCTAACTGCATCGGTGTGTAGTTATCAAACTGACCAAAGGAATTATTGATATAGTTCCCTAAATCAAATTCTTTTGGCGTAAATCCTGTGGATTCATCTGGGAGGTCAATCCCTGTTGAAGCTCCGAGTCCGTATTCCCCAAAGGTTGATCGCAATTTGCCCATTGCAGTCTCTAACTGTCCCGTTGCGGCCACCATGTTTGGTGTGTAGGTCTGTCCCATGATTCCTAGCGCAGTCTGAACCATATAGGCATTAGAAGAGTATTCTAGAGCCTCAACTGCTGTGATAGGGAAAGAGCCATAGGACAAGGTGTACCATGAATTGATTGGGGCCGAACCTTGGAAAACAATCGGCTGGTCTGTCAAGGTTTGATTACCTGACAAGACTCCATTTTCCCAACCAGAGCTGATGGTCGCTGCCTTAACAACAGATCCTGGCACAAAGACATTGGTTATCGTTCCAAGCGAATCTGAACTTAATTTCCCGGATTCGACATCATGCTTGACACCTGACATGGCCAAAACTGCACCGGTTTTAGGATTGAGGGCTACAGCGTAGACTCCTTCAGAGTATTTGGCTCCACCGTTACCCAACTCTGAGTTGAAGTAGCTCTTGAGTAGGTCGTCCACACCATTCTGGAAAGCTAGGTCAACCGTTAACTTGATATTGTTTCCTTTGCTTCCTTCTTCGACATTTTCCACACTTTCCATATTTCCGTGTTTGTCGAGGTGGATTTCCTTGACGGAGCGTTTGCCTTGAAGAACATCTTCATATTGCTTTTCAAGATAGGAAGTCCCCACTCGGTCATTGAGAGAATAGCCTTTTTTGAGATAAGCATCAACTTCCTCTGCTGGAAGTCCTGACTTCTCATTTGAAACGCTACCGACAATCGTCGATAAAGAGGTATCCAGTACTTTACGATCCCATGAGGTTGAAATACTGACACCTGGTAATTCCTTGGACGCTGATGCAACGAGAGCAACTTGGGTATCATCTAAGGCATCCGTAGAAATGGTTCCTGTCGCAAAATTTTCAACGGCATTGAGCTGACTAAAGAGATAGATTTCCTTTTTCTGGTCATCTGTATAATTGAGCTGACTCACGTCAATGCTTTCAACCGCATTATTGTAAAGTGTCGCTTCCGATAAGCGGTTCCCATCTGAATCCAGGCGTTTATCGCTTGGCAAGGATTCGACTGTTTTTTTGTAAATATCCTGGTCCGCCAAGTAGTAGTCTGCAATCTGTCGATCTGTCAGATCTGGGGAAGTTACATTTACATATGTGAGGAGTTTCTTGGCTGTCTCCTTCAATTCAGCTGCCGTCATTTTATTGTTTCGTGTGAAAGAAACAACTTGCTTGACAGTATTTTCTACCAAGGGTTTCCCTGCCGCATCATAGATCTGTCCACGAGCTGAACTGGTTGTTACCCTTGTTTGGCTGGCTGAGGCCAATTTTGTTTCATAGAAATCTTTATTGAGAACCTGCATGTATAACAAACGACCAATAATGGCCATAAAGAGCAGGATGACAATCGCAAATAGTAAATTAAGCCGAATCGGAATCGAATGGCTATTAAATTTTCTCATACAACTAAGACTCTTTTCTAGAAAAATTCCCGATTTCCACCTTTATTTTCCCTAAAATAATAGAGTAAACAGGTGAAGCTCAGTACATTTCATTGTACCATATTTTACGGAGAAACTCTTGGAAAAGTCGAAGCATTTTTTGACTTTTAACTGAAAATGCCTTTTTATTTGGTTATCCTATTTTCTATGATATAATGATAGTAATAGTTAGGAAAGCGTTAACCTTTAAGACTTTGACTCATAAAAAGGAGCCTCATGAACAAGCCAGATATCACAACCATAATCGACCTCCATTTTGAAGAATTAACCGAGCTAGAGCAAGAAATCGCTCGCTATTTTTTACAAGCTGAAACGATCCAAGATGATCTCTCTTCTCAGCAAGTCACTCAGAAATTACATATCTCACAAGCAGCCTTGACTCGCTTTGCCAAAAAGTGTGGTTTTACAGGCTACCGAGAATTTGTCTTTCAATACCAGCATCAGGCTAGTAAACCGGATACTCATTCACACAAACACAGTCCTTTGACCAAACGTGTTTTGCGAAGCTACAGTATCATGCGAGAACAAACTCAGGATTTGATCGACGAAGAACAACTGGAACGCGTCGCCCAATTAATCGATGACGCTGAACGAGTTTACTTTTTTGGGACAGGAAGTTCTGGTCTGATTGCCCGTGAGATGAAACTGCGCTTTATGAGACTAGGTGTTGTCTGTGAAGCTTTGACCGATCAGGATGGCTTTGCTTGGACGACCAGTATCATGGATGAAAACTGTTTGGTACTTGGCTTTTCTCTCTCAGGCACTACCCAATCCGTCCTTGATAGTTTGTTAGATGCCAAGGAAATGGGTGCCAAGACCATCCTCTTTACCAGCGCCCCAAACAAAAATAGTCAGGCTTATACTGAAACAGTCCTTGTCGCAAGCCATAGTCAATCTTCTTACATCCAGCGTATTTCCGCTCAGCTCCCTATGCTCATTTTAATAGATTTGATATATGCCTACTTTTTGGAAATCAATCGCGAGAGCAAAGAAAAAATCTTTAACAGCTATTGGGAAAATAAAAAGCTCAATGGCTATCGTAGACAAAAACGCGTTAGAAAATCCTAGTTTGGTTGAACCAAACTAGGATTGTTTTGTTTTGAAATGATAATAAGCTCCCAGCATTGCGGTATTTTGGGTATGGGAAATTCTAATCGTAAAATAAAACGAGCTATTCTTCAAAAGTACGTTCAATAAGGTTATAGTTTAATGCAGAGTGTAGCGATGTAGTCATTTCCATAACGTGATAATCGATGTCTTTTATCACACGATTCATAAAAATCAATCATGGCGAGACCATTCTTCAGTTGTCCTCTGATTTGCGTTTCTAAGGTATGGCTAAATTCATATCCATATTCTGGATTGATGGTGATTTTGCCTTCCGCTTCAAGCTCTTTTGAATTAAAAGGTAGTGCAAACTTTAAAAGTAATTCCTCATCGGGTTTGTTCCATACAGTGTCAGCATCATACATGTATATCCAAGGATTCATAAATCCGACCATTAACAAACCGCCCTTTTTCAATACTCGAGAGGCTTCTTTATACATGTTTTCTAAATCTTCTATATATACATTTGAAACCGGATTAAAAACAATATCAAAAGTTTCATCTTCAAATGGAAATGCTTTTGTCATATCGCCTTGAACGGTATTGATTTTTAAGCCTTCTCGTTTTGCAACCATTTCATCTCTTTCTAATTGTGATTTAGAAAAATCCATGATGGTGACATCATAACCTTTTGCAGCAAAAACGGGACCCTGCTGTCCACCACCACAAGCTAAACCTAATATCTTTTTTCCCTTGGCTTTTTCAAACCATTCTGTCGGAACTTTTTTCCCCACAGTTAAGGCGACAGAAATTGGATGCTTTCTAACTTCTTCTAATTCTTCCTGTGTCAATGGCTCAGTATAGTCATTTTTTACATTATTCCATCTATCTTCATTTAATTTTATATAATTACTCATCTTACAATCTCCTCGTAATTTTATAGTATTTCGATTTAAGTTGGATGTGTTGCCACACTTCTCTCACCTCTAGAAATTTTAATTTGTTAATTTTTCGTCCATCTCATTATATCATTTTTCCACATTTTCTCATTTACTCAAACTAAACACTAGTTGAATTTGATGATAGAATTGCTCTCGCTTCAACCTTTCATACAAGATGCTTATTTTCTCCTAGTTTCTCACGATTACCTCCTTTGGCTTAAATTTTTCAATAAAAAAAGAATTAAGCAAAACAGTTTTCACTCAAGTAGTGATTAAGTGTTTTTCTTAATTCTATAGTTCCAAACTAGGATTGTTTTGTTTTGAAATGATAATAGGCTCCCAACATTCCTGCTGTGTTTTGGTGATGGGCAAATTCCAATCGTGTTTTTTCAGCTAGGCTTGGCACCAAGGCCGCCTTCAAGGCTGTGCGGATCTTCGGTTTGAGGATAGCCTCTTGCCCCATGATCCCGCCACCGAGAATGAGCACTTCTGGATTGGCAACGTAGCAAATATTTGCCAGACCTTTTCCTAAATAGTCTACCATGCGGTCAATACCAGCCATACAAATCTTGTTTCCTTCAGTAGCTTCCTTGAAAATGCGTCGGCCATTCCACTGATCAACTGGATCGCCATGAGCTGTTGCTACATATTCTACCAAGGCTGTCGTAGAAGCAAGATCCTGAAAAGCTCCATCCTGCATGTGCATGTAACCAACTTCGCAGGCCGAATTGCTAAATCCATGGAAGACTTTCCCATCCATAATCAAGCAACCACCGATACCGGTTCCAATGGTCAAGCAAAGTGTGACACTCGCTCCCTTGCCTGAACCAGATACTGCCTCAGCCAGACCTGCACAGTTGACATCATTTTCAATCTCACAAGGAATATTAAAGCTAGTCTCGATTTCCTTCTTGAACTGGGTTCCTGCATAGTTGGGAATCTGAGGACCAGCATAGAAAATCTCACCCTTATCTGGATCCACCATTCCTGCAGAAGAAATGGCAACACCTGCTACTGGGCCTTTTTCTAAATAGCTGGCTACGATATCTTTTGTCTTTTGTAAGATATGAGGTCCACCCTTATGCGCCTCTGTTGGCATTTCATGCGATTCAACAAGTTGGCCTTCTTGGTCAATCAAACCATATTTGATGTTGGTTCCACCGATATCAATTGCAACGTAGTGTGTCATAAATACCTCCTTATGGATTAGAGGAAGCGCTCCTTGGTTTCACGAATCAAGGCTGCAGCTGCTTCTACAACTGGTCGATCTTCTTCAGTCACTGGCGTCAATGGTGAACGAACTGATCCAATGTTAAGTCCTTCATTGATCTTCAAGACTTCTTTGATCACACCGTACATATTTCCATGTGCAGAAGTGAGCTTGCCAATGATTGCATTGATAGCGTATTGCAATTCACGCGCTGTTTCCAAATCTTTCTCAGCAATCAACTCATTGAGTTTCAAGAAGAGTTCTGGCATCGCACCATAAGTACCACCGATACCAGCCTTAGCACCCATGAGGCGACCACCTAGGAACTGTTCATCTGGACCATTGAATACGATGTGGTCTTCTCCACCAAGGCTGACAAAGGTTTGGATATCTTGAACTGGCATAGAAGAGTTCTTAACACCGATAACACGAGGATTTTTCAACATTTCAGTATAAAGACTTGGAGTCAAAGCAACTCCTGCCAATTGAGGAATGTTATAAATCACGTAGTCTGTGTTTGGAGCTGCAGCACTGATATCATTCCAGTATTTGGCAACTGAGTATTCTGGCAAGCGGAAGTAAATCGGCGGAATCGTTGCAATGGCATCTACACCCAAACTTTCTGCGTGGCGAGCAAGTTCCATACTGTCTTTAGTATTGTTGCATGCTACGTGAGCGATGATAGTCAATTTGCCCTTGGCAACTGCCATGACTTCTTCCAAAATCAACTTGCGATCTGCCACACTTTGGTAGATACATTCACCAGAAGAACCATTGACATAGAGACCTTGAACACCCTTATCAATAAAGTATTGAACCAAGGCACGCGTACGCTCTGGACTTACTTCTCCTTGATCATCATAACATGCGTAGAAGGCTGGAATGACACCTTCGTATTTTTTTAAATCTGACATAGATTTTCTCCTAAGATTTCTTTTTTCTGCTGAGAGCAGTTCTATTCTTTACAAGTTTAGTATACACCTTGTGAAAATCGCTTTCAATATCTTATATACACTTAGATTTTAGTTTCTACTTGTATTTTAGAAACTGTAACGATTGAAAGTAGTTTCAGAAACACCTCATCCTACTGGTATTTGGCGAAGATTTTCTCCATCAATCCTGCTTGGAGAAAGACTAGCAAACCAAAACCAAAGAGGATAAAAGCTGATCCACCCAAAAGGAGAGTGAAGGCGGATAGATAAAGAACCATCACAATGAGAAAGAGAATGGCTAACATGAGGAAGAACCAAGGAAAGTTAAAACTTGCCAAGATAAGCCCTTTTTGTAGCACTTCTTTCCAAGACAAATCATAGCGCGCAGCGATGGGATAGCTAGCCAGCATCACGAGAGTGAGGAAGATGAGAATCCCCAAACAAATAGCTTTCACAATCTGGAAAGGCAAAGCAGTCTGGCCCCAGAAGAGATAGAGGTCTAGAAGGCTTAATGACACAATGCCCAACTCTAACAGACCCAACTGAAGTCCCAGTTTCAGATTTTGCTTGAAGGCCCTTATATAAGTTCTAAAGACTGGTACTCGCCTGCTTCTCTTAATCTCAAACATAGTTTGGTAGAGGCTGATTTTCGCCACTCCAATCGTTACGATGGGCAAACAAGAGACGACAAAAAGAAGATTGACTGTCACGATATCCAAGACCTTCTCACTGAAACGCATGAGAAAATTATCTGTATCAAATGCTGCCTTGATAAGGCTTACTCCTTTTTGTGACATGTTTGCTCCTCCTGATTCTTTTAATCAATCAAAATTTTAAAGAGATATTTGCGAACCTTCTCTTCCATACCTGCGTAGCCATTTGGCTGGTGTGGTTCTCCTGGGAAGAAAATCGCAAAATTGTGATAACCCAACAAGAGTGGGTAGTGTTCATGACAATGAACAAAGCCAATGTCACTCGCTTCGTCGAATGCTACTGCTTCGTCTTTGATACGTGAACCGTAGCTCGAATATTCATGTCCTTCTACCAGCAAATGCAAGTCTGCATAGTTCTTATGATGCTCAAATTGATCATTTTCAGCTTGATTGAGGACATTTTCCTGAACAACTAGAAAGACCTTATCCCCGTCAATCTCATACTTACCGAGTTCGAAAGAATCCTTACGGTGCTGATAGAGATAGTCGATAGCCTTGTCTAGATTGGGATGGATTCCCTTGTAAAAGGCGATGTTTTTCAAATCGTCAAAAATCATACTGTTTCCTTCGTTTCTGATAGTTACTAGTTTTCAGTTTCGAATTATCTTTTCTCTATTTCCCTGTAATAGTGCGGACGGAAGCAAATTCCTTCGGAATTTCATTCCTAATTTTTGAGCCTTTTGCTCTTTCATCGTCAGTCTCAAAAATTCCGTCTAAGATAAGCATAAGATGCTTATCTTAGATACCACTAAAGCGGGAAATAGCTACCATAAAACGAACCTACTCTAACTAGTATCATGAAAAGAGTTTATTCTTAAGTTTATAAGTGTCTGACAAAACTTCACGAAGTAACTGCATACTCTCTCCATTTTGTAGACACTTATAACTCTATATTCTCTTATACTTAATGAAAATCGAAGAACAAACTAGAAAGCTATCCGCAGGCAATACTTAATGGTGCTGATGTAGTTTAAACTCGATTTTCGCAGAGCATTATCCTTTAACAGCTCCCATAGTGATCCCTTGAGTGAAGGATTTTTGGAAGACAAGGAAGACGGTTACGATTGGCACGGCTGCAAGAGCTGCACCTGCCATGATCAAACCATAGTTGGTTGCCATTTCGGCCTGCATGGTCGCAACCCCGAGTGAGATAGTCAAGTTTTGACGTGAAGTCAACATAACCAACTGCATAAAGTAGTCGTTCCAAG
>CAUQPD010000045.1:0-10987 GCA_963519935.1 uncultured Streptococcus sp. | reverse complement strand
TAAATCCAGAGTTAACGATTCCTCAAATGGTTCGTATTTGTGTTGGTCCATTGTTTGCTTACTTCGCTCAGCTTTATGTCGTTAGCGACAATGGAGAAATAAAAGAAGAAGACCTAGACTTATTAGAAAAACAGATTTTAGGTGGTTTGTGGAAATAAAGTAGGCCTAGACAAAATGGAGGCTAGATTCTATTGGTTCGGCTTCTTGTACAAGATAATATAAAAGGGTATACATTACCTGATGCAGATTCGTGCTTTTTTATTATTGAATTTGGTATTTTGGTGATAGTACTCAATCACTTTGCTAAAACAGAAACCGACCTCTCTAGCAGTGCAACGATTTCTTAAATGTATGGAAGAGGAGTTTTCTGGCTTGCTAAAGTCAACTCCTTGACACTCCGTCAGCTTTTGATACAATAGTACAAAATTAGAGGAGGTGGGCTATGATTCAGAAACATGCGATTCCCATTTTAGAGTTTGACGACAATCCCCAGGCGGTCCTTATGCCAACACATGAGGGGCTAGATTTAAAGTTGCCAAAGAAGTGCATCTATGCATTTTTGGAGGAGGAGATTGACCGCTATGCCCAGGAAGTAGGGGCGGACTGTGTTGGTGAGTTCGTTTCGGCCACCAAGACTTATCCAGTCTACGTCCTAAACTACAAGGGCGAGGTGATTTGTCTGGTCCAGGCGCCCGTGGGCTCTGCCCCAGCGGCCCAGTTTATGGATTGGTTGATTGGCTATGGTGTGGAGCAAATCATTTCCACTGGAACCTGTGGTGTCCTAGCCGATATAGAGGAAAATGCCTTTCTCGTCCCTGTTCGCGCTTTGCGAGATGAGGGGACCAGCTACCATTATGTAGCGCCTTCTCGTTATATGGAGATGCAGATTGAGGCTATCTCTGCCATTGAGCAAGTCTTAGAACAAAGAGGCATTCCTTACGAGGAAGTTATGACCTGGACGACAGATGGTTTTTACCGAGAGACGGCTGAAAAGGTGGCCTATCGCAAGGAAGAAGGCTGTGCTGTTGTGGAGATGGAGTGCTCGGCTCTTGCGGCAGTGGCTCAGCTACGTGGGGGTGTCTGGGGGGAATTGCTCTTTACCGCAGATTCCTTAGCGGATCTAGATAATTACGACAGTCGTGACTGGGGCTCAGAAGCTTTTGATAAGGCACTCGAACTCTGTCTTGCCATTGTGCACCACATGTGAGTGTTCTTACTGTTTTTATGGTAGAATGTAGTTATGTTATTCAAATCTTTTTTGGAAAAAATCAGGACGGCACTGGGACGCTTGTCGCCAGCCCGTCGCATCTTTTTAAGTTTTGCCCTAGTGATCTTCTTGGGTTCTCTCCTTTTAAGCCTCCCCTTTGTGCAAGCAACAACGTCACAAGCGACCTACTTTGACCATCTCTTTACAACGGTATCCATGGTCTGTGTGACAGGGCTCTTCACCCTGCCAGTGGCCTCTACTTATAATATCTGGGGACAACTAATCTGTATGCTCTTGATCCAGATCGGTGGTTTGGGTCTCATGACCTTTATCGGAATCTTTTATATCCAAGGCAAGCAAAAGCTCAGTCTTCGTGGCCGTGAGACCATTCAAGAAAGTTTCAGTTATGGAGAAACCCAGTCTCTAAAGGACTTCATCCGCTCAATCTTTCTGACGACTTTTCTGGTGGAAGGGCTCGGTGCCTTTCTCTTGAGTTTTCGCTTTATCCCCGAATTTGGCTGGGGGCGAGGGATTCTAACCTCTATCTTTTTGGCTGTTTCAGCTTTCTGTAATGCCGGATTTGATAATTTTGGAAGTACGAGTTTGGTAGCCTTTCAAACGGATCCCTTAATCAATCTAGTGATTGCAGGCTTGATTATCACAGGTGGTCTAGGATTTATGGTCTGGTTTGACCTAGCGACCCAGTTTGGGAAGAAGAAAAAACGCCGTCTTCGCTTTCATACCAAGCTGGTTCTCTTTTTAACGGCGGGAATTTTGCTCTTTGGAACCGTATCGACTCTCTTAATTGAGTGGAACAATCCTGGGACGATTGGAAATCTCAGCTCTCCAGAGAAACTGTTGGTTAGTTTCTTTCAGACCGTCAGCATGAGAACGGCAGGTTTTGCTTCCATTGACTACACCCAGGCTCGACCAGTTACCTTGTTCATCTATATCCTACAGATGTTTCTAGGAGGGGCGCCTGGAGGGACAGCAGGGGGGCTCAAGATTACGACCTTCTTTGTCTTATTGGTCTTTGCTCGTAGTGAACTATTGGGCTTGCCTCATGCCAATGTTGCTCGGAGGACTATTGAACCCCGAACCGTGCAAAAATCTTTCAGTGTCTTTATTATCTTCTTGCTAACTTTCTTGCTGGGCTTGATCCTGCTAGGGATAACAGCAGAGGGAAATCCGCGCTTCATCTACCTCATGTTTGAGACCATTTCAGCCCTTGCGACAGTTGGGGTGACGGCAAATTTAACACCAGAGCTAGGCAAGATAGCCCTCAGCATCGTTATGTTGCTGATGTTTATCGGCCGTATTGGTCCCTTGACACTACTGGTCAGTGTAGCGGAATACCAGCCAGACAAGAAAGATACGATTCACTATATGAAAGCAGATATCACCATTGGATAAGAAAGGAAGAACGATGTCAGATCGAACAATTGGAATTTTAGGCTTGGGAATTTTTGGGAGCAGTGTTTTGGCTGCCCTAGCCAAGCATGACATGAATATCATTGCTATTGATGACCACGAGGAACGCATTAATCAATTTGAACCTGTGCTAGCGCGTGGGGTAGTTGGAGATATCACGGATGAAGAACTCCTTCTATCAGCGGGGATTGACACCTGTGATACTGTAGTTGTCGCAACGGGTGAAAATCTGGAGTCCAGTGTTCTCGCGGTTATGCACTGCAAGAGTCTAGGAGTGCCGACCGTTATTGCCAAGGTCAAAAGTCATACAGCTAAAAAGGTTCTAGAAAAAATTGGCGCAGACGCAGTCATCTCACCAGAGTTTGAAATGGGGCGCTCATTGGCACAGACCATCCTCTTTCATAACAGCGTAGACGTCTTTCAGTTGGATAAGAATGTATCGATTGTCGAGATGAAAATCCCCCAATCATGGGTAGGTAAAAGCCTCAGTCAGTTGGATTTACGTGGGCGATACAACCTCAACGTACTTGGTTTTCGTGCCTACGAAAACGCTCCTCTGGATGTCCAATTCGGACCCAATGACCTCTTGCAGGCAGATGCCTATATCATGGCCGTCATTAATAACCAACATCTGGACACCCTAGCTGAACTGAGTGAGTAGGAGAGGAAGGGTGCTCTCTTTCCAAATAATTAACGAGTCAATATAAGTATTTTATAAGAGGGATTTAAGAAAAATTTTAACTTTTTCTTAATCCTTTTTAATTTTAGGAGATTATACTAGAGTCATCAAAAAAAGAAAACTCTAAGGAGAATCCTATGAAATTCAATCCAAATCAGAGATATACTCGTTGGTCTATTCGCCGTCTCAGTGTCGGTGTTGCTTCAGTTGTTGTGGCTAGTGGCTTCTTTGTCCTAGTCGGTCAACCAAGTTCTGCACGTGCTGATGTCGTCAATCCGACTCCTGCCCAAGTCGTGCCAGACGCTGCTTCGGTGAGTGAAAAGAGCGACTTACCAGCAGAGGTTCTCAAAAAAGCAGTCGATGTAGCTCTTCCTTCAGAACAAGCAGACTCAGCACCTAAAGCAAGTTTAGATGCGACCAGCTCTTCAGAGAAAGCGGACGCAACTGCTAAAGACCCGGTAGTAGCACCAAAAGAAGAAATGCAAGCACAACCTGACTCTAAGAAAGAAACAGAAGATGTAGTTAAACCTGAGGAAAGTCCTGCGTCTACAGTTTCTGGACAAGACCGTGAAGCCAGTGAAGCGCAACCAGCGACTACTCCAGCTGAAGTCCAAAAAGGTGTGGCTGACAACACCAAAGATACAGTAGATGTCCCAGCTTCTTACTTGGATAGAGCTAATTTCCCAGGTCCATTTACAGCTGGTGTCAACCAAGTCATTCCATACGAATTCTTCGCTGGTGACGGCATGTTGACTCGCCTGATCTTGAAAGCCTCTGATAAGGCTCCATGGTCAGACAACGGAACAGCTAAAAATCCCGCTCTCCCACCAGTAGAGAAATTGGGCAAAGGCCTTTACTTCTACGAAGTAGACTTGGCAGGCACCCAAGGAAAATCAGATAAAGAGCTGCTTGACCTCTTGAAACAAAATGGTACGCAAAGCTATAAAGCTACTATCAAGGTGTACGGTGCGAAAGATGGCAAGCCTGACTTAACTAATCTGGTAGCGACTAAAGATTTGGATGTTAACTTGAATGGCTTGACCACTTCAGCTGAAGTGCAAAAAGGTGTGGCCGACAACACCAAAGATACAGTAGATGTCCCAGCTAGTTACCTTGACAAAGCCAATTTCCCAGGACCATTTACAGCTGGTGTCAACCAAGCCATTCCATACGAAGCTTTTGGTGGAGATGGTATGTTGACTCGCCTCTTGTTAAAAGCCTCAGACAAAGCCCCATGGTCAGACAATGGAACAGCTAAAAATCCCGCCCTCCAACCAGTAGAAAAATTGGGCAAAGGCCTCTACTTCTATGAAGTGGATTTGGCCGGAACTCAAGGAAAATCTGATAAAGAGCTTCTTGACCTCTTAAAACAAAACGGCACTCAAAGTTATAAGGCCACCATCAAGGTGTACGGTTCAAAAGACGGCAAGCCTGACTTAACTAATCTGGTAGCAACTAAAGATTTGACTGTTAATTTGAATGGTTTAACCACACCAAGTCAGGTTAAAGAGTCTGTTGTTAACAATATCAAAGACATGATTGATGTTCCAGCTAGCTACCTTGATAAGGCTAAGGTTCCTGGACCTTTCTTGGCCGGTGTCAACCAAGTTATTCCATACGAAGCTTTTGGTGGAGATGGTATGTTGACTCGCCTCTTGTTAAAAGCCTCAGACAAAGCCCCATGGTCAGACAATGGAACAGCTAAGAACCCAGGGCTATTGCCACTTGAAGGCTTGGCTAAAGGTCAATATTTCTACGAAGTGGATTTGAATGGCAATACGGTTGGCAAAGATGGTCAGGCCTTGCTGGATCAACTTCGAGCTAACGGCACCCATACATATCTAGCTACTGTTAAAGTCTATGGATCTAAAGATGGCAAACCTGATTTGACCAATCTGATTGCTACTCGTCAAGTAACGATTCGACTTCGTGGAAAAGAAATGGCGACAACACCATCTCAACCAGATCAGATGAATACGAAGCCTTCTGAAACAGGCTCTACAGGTAAGACTGAGGGTATGATGGGTACAAATCACCATATGTCAGATATGAGGGTCGATCAACCAGCTTCTAGCCCAATGGCTAATATGATGAAAAAAGATGATAAAGCGATGCTACCAAATACTGGGGAAGCTAAAACGGCTACAGCTGGCCTTGGTATCTTTGGTCTAGCCTTGGCAGGTCTTGTTGGACTTTTGGGTTTGACAACCAAACGAGAAGATTAAGATTCAAATCACTTAAACATTAGGGAAAATAGTGTTATACTAAAGCAAGTATAACACTGTTTTTATCGAAGGAGTGTCGGATGAAAAAGACAATTTTGCTGGTTGATGATGAGATAGATATTCTAGATATTCAAAACCGCTATCTTATACAGGCAGGTTACGATGTTTTGGTCGCCCATGATGGTAAGGAGGGATTAGAACTTTTCAGAAAAAAATCTATCGACCTCATTATTACAGATATCATGATGCCCAATATGGACGGTTATGATTTTATCAGTGAAGTTCAGTATATCGCTCCGGATCAACCCTTCCTCTTTACAACTGCTAAGACAAGCGAACAGGATAAGATTTATGGATTAAGTTTGGGGGCAGATGATTTTATAGTCAAACCCTTTAGCCCACGCGAATTGGTTTTAAGAGTGAATAATATCTTGCGTCGCCTTAGCCGTGGAAGAGAGACAGAACAGATTGAGTTTGGTGACTTGGTAATCAACCATGTGACTCATGAGGTTCGCATTGGGGAGCAACCTTTGGAATTGACAGTAAAATCCTTTGAACTTCTATGGGTATTAGCCAGCAATCCTGAGAGAGTCTTTTCAAAGACGGAACTTTACGAGAAGGTATGGCAAGAGGACTATGTGGATGATACCAATACACTCAATGTTCATATCCATGCTTTGAGGCAAGAGTTGACCAAGTATACAAATTTAAATGCTCCTGCTATCAAAACTGTCTGGGGTTTGGGCTATAAGATGGAAAGACCAAGAGGTAGAAAATGAAATTAAAAAACTATATTCTAGTGGGGTATCTAGTGTCGACTCTACTAACGATTTTGGTCGTTTTCTGGGCAGTCCAACGGATGTTAATCGAGAAAAGTGAAGTTTACTTTCTAGTTGGAATGACCTTGATTGCTAGTTTTATTGGCGCTGCAGTGAGCATCTTTCTTTTGTCGCCTGTGTTCTCTTCTCTGAAACATTTGAAAAAACAAGCTCAGGATATAGCAAGCAAGGATTTCAGCACAGAAATCGAAACCAAAGGACCATTAGAATTTCAAGAGCTGGGCCAGGCTTTTAATGACATGTCTCACAATTTGCAAGCTACCTTTCAATCACTTGATGAGAGCGAGCAAGAAAAGAGAATGATGATTGCGCAGCTCTCTCACGATATTAAAACTCCCATTACCTCCATTCAGGTTACTGTGGAGGGAATTCTAGATGGAGTGATCAAGGAAGAGGAGCGGCTCCACTACTTAACCACGATTGGTCGGCAAACCGAGCGTCTAAACAAGCTAGTGGAGGAATTGGATGTTTTGACTCTTAACACCCAACCTCAAGATACTGCTGATGAAGAAGTCGAAGAGGTCTTTTTAGATCAGTTGCTGATTGAGTCAATGAGTGAATTTCAACTCCAGATTGAACAAGAGGAGCGAGATGTTTACATTCAAGTGTCACCTGAGTCGGCGAAAATCAAGAGCCATTCTGACAAACTTTCTCGTATTCTGGTCAATTTGTTAAACAATGCCTTTAAATATTCAGAACCAGGAACCAGAATCGAGGTTCTTGCCCAATTAACAGAACAAGAGCTGACAATCAGTGTGAAAGACGAGGGTCAGGGGATCCTTCCTGAAGATTTGGAAAAGATCTTTAAACGACTTTATCGTGTAGAAACTTCGCGCAATATGAAGACGGGTGGACATGGATTAGGACTTGCGATTGCACGCGAACTAGCCCATCAGCTTGGTGGCGAAATCACAGCAGAAAGTCAATATGGCTTAGGAAGCAAGTTTACATTCAGCCTCAATTTGAAATAAAGCCGTAAAATCCCTTTACAAATCTAGCTTTTCATGGTACAATAGCCTTTGTGTGAAATAGCAGCAGGAAAGCATGAAGCTCGTCAACAGGTGTCTTATGACAAGTAACCTTGGCTGTTTAGGCGAAGGGCATCTGCACGAATCAGGGCTTTCTAAGTGACTATTTCCGCCAAATATTATTTATATCAGGAGGACATACATATGTCACGTTATACAGGACCATCTTGGAAACAAGCTCGTCGCCTTGGCCTTTCACTTACAGGTACAGGTAAAGAATTGGCACGTCGTAACTACGTACCAGGACAACACGGACCAAACAACCGTTCTAAATTGTCAGAATACGGTTTGCAATTGGCTGAAAAACAAAAACTTCGTTTCACTTACGGTGTAGGTGAAAAACAATTCCGTAACTTGTTCGTACAAGCTACTAAGATCAAAGGCGGAATCCTAGGTTTCAACTTCATGCTTCTTTTGGAACGTCGTTTGGATAACGTTGTTTACCGTCTTGGTCTTGCGACTACTCGTCGTCAAGCTCGTCAATTCGTAAACCACGGTCACATCCTTGTTGACGGAAAACGCGTTGATATCCCATCATACCGCGTAACTCCAGGTCAAGTGATCTCAGTTCGTGAAAAATCATTGAAAGTTCCAGCAATCCTTGAAGCAGTAGAAGCTACTCTTGGACGTCCAGCATTCGTATCATTCGACGCTGAAAAATTGGAAGGTTCATTGACTCGCTTGCCAGAACGCGACGAAATCAACCCAGAAATCAACGAAGCACTTGTCGTTGAATTCTACAACAAGATGCTTTAATTTTAAGAAATATCTTACAGAAAGCCTACAACAGTGGGCTTTTTGCTTTGTCTTAAAAGGTTGATTTCTGGGTTTGCTTAGATATTTGCTAGATTGATTTCATTGCTGCTTCAAAGAATGAGACGGCTTTTTTTGCGTTCTCTTTTGAGAGGTAAAAAGAAGCGTGACCCTCCCACAGCTATAGAGCTTTTAGGCGGGAAAACCACACTTCTTTCTTGAATTAATTTTACATCATTTTGACTTAAAAAACAAATAGAGGCGTCCCACCTCCTACCGCAGAAAGATCTGTTTCAAGGGGAGATGGAAAACCTCTATTCGTTAATTTAATTATAGCCTAAAAAACTTTTAAATACAAGGCTATTGAGATAGTAAGGGGGAAAAAAGAAGTAACCATCATTCCGACCACATAGTAGACAGGGGGGAACAAGATTACTTCCTTTATTTACTTAAGTATACAACATTTTTACAAGAAAGCAAAGTAGCAGGTTAGTCTAATGGGGTGCTTGTTGTACTTTAGCAAGTAAGGTGTGCTATAATGCTTTTAACAGGAACTAAAAGCCATTAGTAAATAACTAATATTGGGTCATATTGTTCCGATGTTAGAGAGAAGGAACTTAATGAAATTATGGGAATATGTTGATAAAAATGTTCGCCTTATTTTAGAAGATGGGACCTCCATCAAGGGTAGGGTGGTTGATTGGTTTGACGGTTATGATTTAGATGGTCCTGACGAAATAGTTATAGGTGATCGCTCATATCCTGAAGATATTATCAAGAAAATCAAAATTATTAGTGCTTAGTTCAACCTAGGCGATTTTATCGACTAACTATAAAAAGTATAAGAACTATCGAAAAAATAGCAGAGAGGAAAATAAATGAGTAAACAGCTTTGGAAGTATCTTCGATCAAGGGTTCAGATAGTCACTAATTGCGATAAGATAATCAAGGGACGTGTCATAGACTTTGTTGACGAAATGGACAATGATGAGCAAGATGAAATCACTATTCTCATTGCTAATCCTAGTCCAGATGAAGCTACTGAAATTTCTCTCTTTGAGAGTGAGATTGTCTCGATTAAAACAATCTCATAGGACTTAGAACAATCTAGGTGCTTTTACCTGCCTTATTTGAAAGAAAACACTATGGAAAAGGATTTAGTTTATATGGCAATATTAGATGATTTACAAGAGTTATATGACAATGGTTGGGATGCCTCTTTTGATTATAATGGTCAAGTATGTGGGATTTTTCCTAATTCTGTTCATGATATTGTAGTGGTGATTGGAGATAAGGAATACCAGGTATCATCATTCATTGATCTGATTTCTCTAAAAATTGACGATAACACTTTAGTAGAAATTATGGATGGAATTGAAGTGCAGTATTATTAAAATAAAAATCATCTTTGATGAATGAACTGCACCCCAAAAATTAGATTTTGTCTGTTAAATTTTTGGAACGTAGCTCAATATGCTACAACGTTCTTATTAGGAGGGGAAGGGTAATGGGTTATAGTCAACAAGTATTAGACATGCTCCAGCAAACAGTCAGTGGTCAGATTGATAATTTTTGGGATTTTTCCTTTACGTTTAACGCTCTTTTTGGAGAAGATGCGGAATTTTCCGAGGCTTGGGATAATGAAAACTCTGAAATGTTTGACGCTCTCAATGACTTTGAGTTGATGATATTTTTAGAGGAACATGATCCAAGCGACAAACAAGGTTTTATCGATTTCTTAACACCTTACTACGAAAAAGCAAAGCAATTAGCCAATATTGAAAGGAATATTTAAATGACACTCTGGAAATTTAACCGTACAGATGTAATTATCACGTTAAAAAATGGCGCGGTAGTTAGAGGATTTGTAGAAGACTATTGTGACGCCTCTGACAATGACGAGGAGATTGACTCCTTGCTGGTAGATGTTGATGGAACTCTTTATGAATATTTTGAAGATGAAATCGTCAGCATCATAGAAAGCTAGTAGTGGGAATAGAATCTAAGGAAAAAATCTTGTTTGTTGAGATTGTTTTAGTTGGGATGGTCCTATATGAAAAAGGATGAAATTAAAAAATATTTAGACAAAGATCTTGAATTTAATTATAATAGCCGAGGTGCTTGCTTTTTATCGAGTATATGTGTAGTTGGTTATGATTATGAAGGTCAGCAGTTTGATACAATTGATGAAGCTATGGAAGCTAAAGTATTTGACGGGAAAAGCTTAGTAGATATATGGGATGAAGTTTTTCCACAAGTTTTTTAAAATGAAAAGCACCTTTGATGAACTGCACCCCAAAAGTTAGATTTTTTCTGTCTAACTTTTGGGGTGCAGTTCAAATGTATGAGATATTTTTAGTTTTGATTTAATTTCGATATTTTTCCGGAAAATACTTATTTTTCGGAAAGTCAAGATTTTGTTATTATTTATGATATACTGGTACCGTAATTATATCCTTACAGAGGTTAAGTAAGGGTTTCAGTACACGTCAATAGATGTCAAAATATTGATTTTAAGCGATTTTTGATTTTTGGAAACTCATTATATCGCACTACAAATCAATAAAAACTCTACCTTTTACTCTACCTTTTTTAGATAAATATATCATCTGGATATTGAAGTTAAGCCCTGCTATCATTTCGATGGCAGGGCTTTTTAATGTTTGGGACACTACCTTCTTATCTATATTTTGATGGAGCTGAAGTTGACATCTACAAAGTTTAATGTTAAAATACATTCAAAAATATATTTGAATGAGGTGCTTTATGGTTCAAAATGTTGTTACTTCAATAATCCTGTATTCTGGGACAGCCGTAGACTTACT
>CAUQPD010000044.1:0-11416 GCA_963519935.1 uncultured Streptococcus sp. | reverse complement strand
AAATTCGTGAATATACTTGGCAGTTGGTCAACTTTCTCTTGACCAAGGATGTCAAGATGATTGTCATTGCTTGTAATACTGCGACTGCGGTCGTCTGGGAAGAAATCAAGGCCAAACTAGACATTCCCGTTCTAGGTGTGATTTTGCCAGGAGCTTCGGCAGCTATCAAGTCCAGTCAAGGTGGGAAAATCGGGGTGATTGGAACTCCCATGACGGTACAATCAGACATCTACCGTCAGAAAATCCATGATTTGGATCCAGACTTACAGGTGGAAAGTTTGGCCTGTCCCAAGTTTGCCCCCTTGGTTGAATCTGGTGCCTTATCAACTAGTGTAACCAAGAAAGTGGTTTATGAAACCCTGCGTCCCTTGGTCGGCAAGGTGGATAGCTTGATTCTGGGTTGTACCCATTACCCGCTCCTTCGCCCCATCATCCAAAATGTCATGGGACCAGATGTAAAACTCATCGATAGTGGGGCAGAGTGTGTACGGGATATCTCGGTTTTACTGAACTATTTTGAAATCAATCGTAGCCGAGATGCGGGACCTCTTCAACATCGTTTTTACACAACAGCCAATAGCCAAAGTTTTGCCCAAATTGGAGCAGAATGGCTGGAAAAAGAGATTCATGTGGAGCATGTAACTTTATGACAAACAAAATTTATGAATACAAGGATGACCAGGACTGGTATGTCGGTGTCTGGGATGTCTATGGAGGCATCTACAGCCTTATCAAAGATCCTCTCGAGCTTGATTTTATGGATTTAGTGCGGATTTTTCGTGACGAAGAAAATGGCTTTCCGATTACGATAACGGTGATGCGCTGGTCTTCTAACTTTCGTTTGCTCTCCTTTATCGTTGAGATTTTAAATGCTGAAGCAGGCCGCAATCTAGAAGTCATCCAACGTCAGGGAGCCCTACTCTTGGTTGAAGATGGGCAACTCCTGCATGTAGAATTGCCTAAAGAAGGAGTCGATGTAGAAGCCTTCTTTGAAACTAGCAAGGTCAGAGAAACCTTGCTCATAGCGACTCGCAATGAGGGCAAGACCAAGGAATTCCGAGCTATTTTTGACAAGCTAGGATATGATGTGGAAAATCTCAATGACTACCCTGACCTACCTGAAGTAGCTGAAACAGGCATGACCTTTGAAGAGAATGCTCGTCTCAAGGCAGAAACCATTTCGCAGTTAACAGGCAAGATGGTTTTGGCAGATGATTCTGGTCTCAAAGTCGATGTCCTCGGCGGTTTACCAGGAGTCTGGTCAGCGCGATTCGCTGGTGTGGGAGCGTCTGATCGTGAAAATAATGCCAAACTCTTGCACGAATTGGCCATGGTCTTTGACCTTAAGGACCGTTCGGCACAATTCCACACAACCCTAGTCGTAGCTAGTCCAAACAAGGAAAGCTTGGTGGTTGAAGCTGACTGGCCGGGTTATATCAACTTTGAACCCAAGGGTGAAAATGGCTTTGGTTATGATCCGCTCTTCCTTGTAGGAGAGACAGGTAAGTCAGCAGCTGAATTAACCCTTGAAGAAAAAAATAGCCAATCCCACCGTGCCTTAGCCGTTAAGAAACTTTTGGAGGTATTTCCATCATGGCAAAGCAAACCATCATTGTAATGAGTGACTCCCATGGAGATAGCTTGATTGTGGAAGAAATTCGTGACCGCTATCTAGGTAAAGTTGATGCCATTTTTCACGATGGTGACTCAGAACTCCGACCAGACTCTTCGCTCTGGGAGGGCATCCATGTCGTCAAAGGCAACATGGACTTTTATGCTGGCTACCCAGAACGTTTGGTAACTCAACTTGGTCCAACCAAGATCATCCAGACGCATGGACACTTGTTTGATATCAATTTCAACTTTCAAAAGTTGGACTACTGGGCTCAGGAAGAAGATGCCGATATCTGTCTCTATGGTCACTTGCATGTACCAAATGCTTGGATGGAAGGCAAGACTCTTTTTCTAAATCCAGGCTCCATCAGCCAACCACGAGGGACTATCAGAGAATGCCTCTATGCTCGAGTGGAGATTGATGACAGCTATTTTAAAGTAGACTTTTTGACACGTGACCATGAGGTTTATCCAGGCTTGTCCAAGGAGTTTGCTCGATGATTGCCAAGGAATTTGAAGCATTTTTATTGGAGCAGGAAGAGACTTTTCTTACCCCTGCTGAGAATCTAGCAGCCTTGATTGATACCCATAACGCTGACCATGCGATTTTGGTGTTGAGCCAAATCACTTATACCCGTATCCCTGTTGTGACTTTTGACAAACGCTTTGTCGGAACCATTGGTCTGAGAGACATTTTGGCTTATCAAATGGAGCAAGGTTTGACGGATGAGCAGATGGCAACGACAGACATCGTCAATATGACCAAGACGGATGTGGCAGTTGTCGCTCCAGACTATAACATCACAGAGGTCCTCCATAAACTGGTGGATGAACCCTTCTTGCCAGTGGTAGATGATGAAGGGATTTTTCAAGGAATCATCACGCGCAAGTCCATCCTCAAGGCCGTCAATGCTCTCTTACATGACTTTAGTAAGGAATATGAGATTCGATGCAAATGAGAGATAGCATTTCAGCCTTTTTAGAGGAAAAACAGGGCTTGTCTACCAATTCCAAGCAGTCCTATAAGTATGATCTGGAGCAATTTTTAGACATTGTGGGTGAGCGGATTTCTGAGACCAGTCTTAAGATTTACCAAGCCCAGCTAGCCAATCTAAAAATCAGCGCCCAGAAGCGAAAACTTTCGGCCTGTAACCAATTTCTCTACTTTCTCTATCGAAACGGAGAAGTGGACAGCTTTTACCGTCTGGAATTAGCCAAACAAGCTGAAAAGAAGACTGAAAAGCCAGAGATTCTAAATTTAGACTCTTTTTGGCAGGAAAGTATTTATCCAGAAGGACGCTTGCTGGCGCTTCTTATCTTGGAAATAGGGCTCTTGCCAAGTGAGATTTTAGCCCTTAAGGTTGCAGATATCAATCTGGATTTTCAGGTATTGCGAATTAACAAGGTTTCCCAACAGAGGATTGTCACCATACCCACGATCTTGATTCCAGAGCTAGAACCCTTGATGGGGCAGACCTATCTCTTTGAAAGGAGTGGGAAAACCTATTCTCGTCAGTGGGCCTTTCGTCAGCTGGAGTCCTTTGTCAAGGAGAAAGGTTTCCCAACCTTATCAGCCCAAGCCCTACGGGAACAGTTCATTCTAAGACAGATAGAAAACAAGGTCGATTTGTACGAAATTGCAAAAAAACTAGGATTAAAAACAGTCCTGACCTTAGAAAAATATAGATAATGGATATTAAATTAAAAGATTTTGAAGGGCCACTGGACTTGCTCTTGCACCTGGTTTCTAAGTACCAGATGGATATTTACGATGTGCCCATTACGGAAGTCATCGAACAGTATCTAGCCTATGTCTCAACCCTGCAGGCCATGCGTCTGGAAGTGACGGGCGAGTATATGGTCATGGCCAGTCAGCTCATGCTGATCAAGAGCCGCAAGCTCTTGCCAAAGGTAGCGGAAGTGACAGATTTGGAAGATGACCTGGAGCAGGACCTTCTCTCCCAAATCGAAGAATACCGCAAGTTCAAGCTCTTGGGTGAGCACTTGGAGGCTAAGCACCAAGATCGGGCCCAGTACTATTCCAAAGCGCCGACAGAGTTGATTTACGAAGATGCGGAGCTTGTGCATGACAAGACGACCATTGACCTCTTTTTGGCTTTTTCAAATATCCTAGCCAAGAAAAAAGAGGAGTTTGCACAGAATCACACGACCATCTTGCGGGATGAGTATAAGATTGAGGACATGATGGTCATCGTAAAAGAGTCCTTGACTGGACGAGACCAGTTGCGCTTGCAGGATTTGTTCAAGGAAGCCCAGAATGTCCAAGAGGTTATTACCCTCTTTTTGGCAACCCTAGAGTTAATCAAAACCCAGGAGCTGATCCTCGTGCAAGAGGAGAGTTTCGGAGATATCTATCTCATGGAAAAGAAGGAAGAAAGTCAAGAGGCACAAAGCTAGACTTGATAGAGAGGAAAGATGAGTACTTTAGCAGAAATAGAAGCGCTCTTGTTTGTAGCAGGTGAAGATGGGATTCGAGTCCGTCAGTTGGCTGAACTCCTCTCTCTGCCACCGACAGGCATCCAACAGAGTTTAGAAAAATTAGCCCAGAAGTATGAAAAAGACCAAGATTCGAGCTTGTCCCTGATCGAGACAGGTGGTGCATACAGATTGGTCACCAAGCCTCAATTTGCAGCGATTTTGAAGGAATACTCCAAGGCACCCATCAACCAAAGTTTGTCTCGGGCTGCTCTTGAAACCTTGTCCATCATTGCCTACAAGCAGCCTATCACGCGGATAGAAATTGATGCTATCCGTGGGGTCAATTCTAGTGGAGCTCTAGCTAAGCTACAAGCTTTTGAATTGATAAGAGAAGATGGGAAAAAAGAAGTTTTGGGTCGCCCTAATCTCTATGTGACTACGGATTATTTTCTAGATTACATGGGGATTAACCATTTAGAAGAATTACCAGTGATTGATGAGCTTGAGATTCAAGCCCAAGAAAGCCAATTATTTGGTGAAAGGATAGAAGAAGATGAGAATCAATAAATATATTGCCCACGCAGGTGTGGCCAGTAGGAGAAAAGCAGAAGAGCTGATCAAGCAAGGCTTGGTGACGGTCAACGGCCAAGTGGTGCGTGAACTAGCAACGACTATCAAAGCTGGCGATAAGGTTGAAGTTGAAGGACAACCTATCTACAACGAAGAAAAGGTCTACTATCTGCTTAACAAACCACGTGGAGTGATTTCCAGTGTGACAGATGACAAGGGCCGCAAGACTGTTGTGGACCTCTTGCCCAATGTCAAGGAGCGCATTTACCCAGTTGGACGTTTGGACTGGGATACATCAGGTGTCTTGATTTTGACCAACGATGGGGACTTTACAGACGAGATGATTCACCCCCGTAATGAGATTGACAAGGTCTATGTCGCGCGTGTTAAAGGTGTGGCCAACAAAGAAAACCTTCGTCCCTTAACTCGTGGTCTTGAGATTGATGGCAAGAAAACTAAGCCAGCTGTTTATGAGATTCTCAAAGTAGATCCAGTTAAAAATCGCTCTGTAGTACAGTTGACTATCCATGAAGGGCGCAACCACCAGGTTAAAAAGATGTTTGAAGCTGTCGGTCTCCAAGTGGATAAGTTGTCTCGGACACGTTTTGGACACCTAGACTTGACAGGCCTTCGTCCGGGAGAATCTCGCCGCCTTAACAAAAAAGAAATCAGCCAACTACACACCATGGCTGTAACCAAGAAATAATGAAACGAATCTTAATAGCTCCAGTACGCTTTTACCAACGTTTTATCTCACCAGCCTTTCCAGCCTCTTGTCGTTTTGAGCCAACTTGTTCCAACTACATGATCCAGGCTATTGAAAAACATGGCTTCAAGGGTGTTCTGATGGGCTTGGCTCGGATTTTACGTTGCCATCCCTGGTCGCCAATAGGAAAAGATCCTGTCCCAGACCACTTTTCACTCAAACGGAATCAAGAAAAAAAATAACCCAACATCACCTGATGTTGGGTTTTCTTGTTTATTTCAAAGCTTTTTGAGCGTCTTCAATCATGAGTTTAGTTGATTCAAGTCCGCCTCCGCTTAGATACCAGAGGTCTGGTGTTAGTTGGATGATTTTACCATTTTTAGCAGCAGGAGTTTCAGCGATGAGGGCATTTTCTAGGACGCCATCGTTGCTTGAGTTGTCCCCACCAATGGCAAGGGTACGGTTGATGACAAAGAGGATGTCAGGATTGATTTCTTTGACACTTTCAAAGCTGACTTCTTGTCCGTGGCGAGAGTCTTCAAATTTGGTGTCAGTTGGCTTGAATTTTAAGGTTTGATACAAGAAAGAGAAACGAGATTGGGCACCAAAGGCAGCCATTTTTCCTTCATTGAGGAGGATAGCAAGGGCTTTTTTGTCAGAACTTTCGTTTTTAGTAGCGACTTCTTGGATGCTCTTATCTAGGTTAGCCAATTCTTGCTTGGCTTTCTGAGTGCCTGTTTCACCAAAGGCGCTTGCAAGGGATTCGATGTTGGTCTTGGTAGAAGTCCAGTAGTCGTCCTTACTTGCTTGGAAGAGAACGGTTGGAGCAATTTCTTTGAACTTGTCTACGAATTTTTGGGTACGTGGAGAAGCGATAATCAAATCCGGCTCAAGAGCAGCAATGGCTTCTAGGTCTGGCTCAACCATGGAACCCACATTGTTGACATTTCCTGTAAGATTTTTTAGGTAAGTCGGAACAGTTTTTGTAGGCATTCCGACGATATTCTTTTCAAAACCTAAAGCGCGAATAGTATCCGCAGCACCGAGGTCAAAGGTCACAATCTTTTCAGGAACCTTTGAAAGTTTGACCTCATCTAGTGAACTTTTAATGGTTATCTCTGTTGGAGCAGAGCTACTTGTCTCTGTCTGGCTATTGCTTGAATTTGTATTTGTACTACATGCACCAAGTAAGAGCAAGAAGCTGGCAGCTAGGGCAGTGAGATAAAGTTTAAGGGATGTTTTCATGATTTCTCCTTTTTAAAATGTGATAACGATTTAGGGAGTCTCTAGGTTTTATTGACTAAGAGACTGAAGGTTCTCTAACTTGAACTTATATGTTATTAGCTATAGATACAGATCTTTTTGCCATTGATATCAGCCAGCGTGATGGGAATCTCATAGAGTTGACTGAGCAGGTCAGCCTGCATGATTTGAGCAGTCGTTCCCTTGCAAAAGACTTGACCATCTTTAAAGGCAACGATTTCATCCGCATACTGGCTAGCCATGTTGATATCGTGGAGGACGATGATAATGGTCTTCCCTAGTTCCTCCACCAGTCGCTTGAGAATCTGCATCATGCTGACACTTTGCTTGATATCGAGATTATTGAGCGGTTCGTCTAGCAAGATAAAGTCTGTATCTTGGGCTAGTACCATGGCGATAAAGACACGTTGAAGCTGTCCTCCAGACAAACTATCGATATAGCGGTCTTTTAAGTTGGTCAGTTCCAGATAGTCCAGAGTTTCTCGGATTTTTTCCCAGTCCTCTGCCTTCAGTCGACCACGGCTGTAGGGAAAACGTCCAAAGCTGACCAGTTCTTCAACGGTCAATTTGGCTTGGTAATTGATCTTCTGCTTTAGGATGGTGAGTTCTTTGGCCAGTTCTTGCGAATTCCAGCTCTCGATTTCACGGCCTTTGATACTGAGAATTCCCTGATCTTTCTTGGTCAGTCTGCTCATGATGGAGAGGAGAGTCGATTTTCCAGCACCATTTGGACCAATAAAGGCTGTCAGTTTCTGAGGACTGACTTCAAGCGAAATGCCTTGCAAAATATCCTGTTTTTGAATGGATTTGTCAATGTTTTCCAGTTTCACCGACGCGCCCTCCTGTAAAGTAAGATAAAGAATAAGAGACCACCCACACTCTCGATGATCATGCTGATGCGAATTTCCAGCGCAAAGACTCGTTCGATGAGGGCTTGCCCCAAGGTCAAACTAATAAATCCAATCAGAATGGCTACGATAAAGAGCAACTTGTGCCGATAATCTTTGACAATCAGGTAAGTAAGATTGGCCAGCATAAAGCCGAAGAAGGCCATAGGCCCTACCAAGGCAGTGGCTGTTGAGGTCAAGAGCACGATGCCCCAGAGGAGTTCTCTCTGTTCTTTTTCAACATCGAGTCCAAGTATCTGAGCCGTTTCTCTTTGCAGGTGCAAGACATCCAGCACGACTGCTTTTCGAAAGAAAAAGATTGTCAAGGCGAGGATGATCAGAGAACCGATGGCTAGGATGGAAGTGTTGAGATGCTGAAAGGAGGCAAAGAGATTGTTCTGCAGTTTATCGTATTCATTTGGATCCATCAGGACTTGGAGGAAGGTACTGATATTTCGAAAGAGACTTCCGAGGGCTAGGCAGATTAGCAGAATGAAAACCAAATTTTGCTTCATCAGCGTCTTCAAGTAACCTTGTAAGGCGAGAAAGAAGAGGGATTGAAGCAGAAGCAAGACTAGAAATTCTAAGACAGGAGACTTTCCAAGCTGTAGAAATTTGCTTTCAAATATCAGTAGCAGGGTCTGTAGCAAGACATAGAAGGATTCGATTCCCAAAATACTTGGCGTCAGAAAGCGATTTTCCGTCAGGGTTTGAAAACTAATGGTCGAAATCCCTGTCGCGATGGCTACCAAGAGATAAACGATAACCTTTTGGGAACGCAACTTCCAAGCAAAGGCTGACAGGTTAGTAATGGGCCAAAAGTAGAGAAGGAAAGCTCCGATGGCCAGAATAATGAGAAGCCAGAAGAGCTTGGTATGTTTGCTTTTAAACTGCATCTTTTCGTCCCCCTCTCCAGAGAAGTAGGATAAAGACGAGGCTACCAATGATTCCTAGTAGAAGACTGACAGACAGCTCATAGGGCCGAATCAAGACTCGAGAGAGGATGTCGCAGGCCAGAACCAGGTTGGATCCGACCAGTGCGACGATGAGTTTGGTTTGACTCAGATTATCTCCATAGCGCTTGCGGACCAGATTGGGAACGATGACCCCGAGAAATGGCAAGGCACCCACGGTAATCATGGTGACACTTGTCGTTAGTGCCACTAGAAAGAGGGCCAGCTTTTCAAGTAGAGAGTAAGAAATCCCCAAACTCTCACTGGCTTCCTTGCCCAGATTCATGATGGTAAAGGTTTGGGACAATTTCCAAACGGCTATCAGGATAATGAGGCCTAAGAAGAGCCACTCATACTGATGGGTCTGAATCATAGAGAAGGAGCCCTGGGTCCAGGCCGTCATACTCTGAACCAGATTGAAACGATAGGCGATAACTTCTGTGATAGAACCGATAATCCCACTATAGATGATCCCGATCAAGGGCAACATCCACCTTTCCTTTACAGAAAAAATAGTCATAAAGGCCAGGAAGAAGAGGGTAAATAAAATGGATGAGCCAAAAGCAAAGAGCATCTTTTGGGTCAGACTAGCCGACGGAAAGACAAAGAGGCTCAACACCATTCCCAGTTTGGCGGCTTCTGTCGTTCCGACTGTGCTTGGGGCAGCAAACTGATTTTGAGTAATGGTCTGCATGAGAAGTCCTGCCATGCTCATACTAGAGGCTGCAAGGAGAATACTGATGGTTCTTGGAAGACGCGACTCTTGAAAGAGAAGCCAAGTCTGTTGGTCGAAAGCAAAAAATTTCTCCCAAGAAAAATCACTGGTTCCAATGCTGATGGAGAGAAAGACTAGGAGTAGAAGTAAGCTAGTTAAAAAATGAGAGAGTTTCATACCCCCGTCCTTTCAAATAGATTTGGTATCGAAAGATACCTGCGGATATAAATGTAACACGATTTCTTTAATCTGTCAATAAATTTTCTGACAATTTAATGTAAAAAGAAAGAAAAATTTCTGAAATTACATCTGCCCCTCTCTTTTATAGGATAAACTAGTAAAATCTAATCCAATTTCCCACTATCCTTCTCCTATAAAAAGTGGTAAAATGGAGGACAGAAAGAAGGAACTGATATGACAACATTATTTTCAAAAATCAAAGAAGTAACAGAGCTTGCTGCGATCTCAGGTCATGAAGCGCCTGTCCGGACTTATCTTCGTGAAAAGTTGACACCGCACGTGGATGAAGTGGTGACAGATGGCTTGGGTGGTATTTTTGGTATCAAGCATTCAGAAGCTACGGATGCGCCTCGCGTCTTGGTCGCTTCTCATATGGACGAAGTTGGTTTTATGGTCAGCGAGATTAAGCCAGATGGTACCTTCCGTGTCGTTGAAATCGGTGGCTGGAATCCAATGGTAGTCAGCAGCCAACGCTTCAAACTCTTTACTCGTGACGGTCGTGAAATTCCTGTGATTTCAGGTTCTGTCCCTCCACATTTGACACGTGGAACAGGTGGACCAACCATGCCAGCTATTTCGGATATCATTTTTGATGGTGGGTTTGCAGACAAGGCTGAGGCAGAAAGCTTTGGAGTCCGTCCTGGAGACACTATCGTTCCAGATAGTAGTGCAATCCTAACAGCCAATGAAAAAAATATCATTTCTAAAGCTTGGGACAACCGCTACGGTGTTCTCATGGTGAGCGAGTTAGCTCAAGCCCTTTCAGGTCAAAAACTCGGAAATGAACTCTATCTTGGCTCGAACGTCCAAGAAGAGGTTGGTCTTCGTGGTGCTCATACATCTACAACTAAGTTTGACCCAGAAGTCTTCCTAGCAGTTGACTGTTCACCAGCAGGTGATGTCTACGGTGGTCAAGGCAAGATTGGAGATGGAACCTTGATTCGTTTCTACGATCCAGGTCACTTGCTTCTCCCAGGTATGAAGGATTTCCTTTTGACAACGGCTGAAGAAGCTGGTATCAAGTACCAATACTACTGTGGAAAAGGCGGAACGGACGCTGGAGCAGCTCATCTGAAAAATGGTGGTGTCCCATCTACAACTATCGGTGTCTGCGCTCGTTATATCCATTCACATCAAACACTCTACGCTATGGATGACTTCCTAGAAGCTCAAGCTTTCTTGCAAGCCTTGGTGAAAAAATTGGATCGTTCAACGGTTGATTTGATTAAAAATTATTAAACATAAGGGAGATTGCTCGGGATGGCAGAAGCAAATCTAGAAAGCTTAATAAAAGACCTCTATAACCATGCCCGTCAGGGCTTGAGTGACGATTTAGTCGCTGCTCTCCTAGAGACTGCTAAAAAACTGCCTACTACAAATGAGCAATTACTAGCAGTCCGTCTCTCAGGACTGGTCACCCGTGAATTGCTCATCAATCCCAAACACCCAGCACCTGAATTGATCAACTTGGCGCGTTTTATCAAAAGAGAAGAAGCTAAGTACAGAGGCACTGCAGTTTCTGCTATTATGTTTGGTGAACTCTTTAAAATGCTTTGATTCACAATGGAATCAAAGCATTTTTTATATGTCAGAAAAGATATTCTTGATGAGTAGACGAAAAAAGCCATCCCATTCAGGATAGCTTTTTGGTGCTTATACTCAATGAAAATCAAAGATCAAACTAGGAAACTAACCGCAGGCTGTACTTGAGTACGGCAAGGCGACGTTGACGTGGTTTGAAGAGATTTTCGAAGAGTATTAGATTTGTTCAGCGATAACCTTTTCAGCTAGATTCATAGCGTGGTCAGATACACGAGTATAGTGGGAAATAATGTCGATGAAGTTGACTCCAGCTTGTGTAGAACACTCACCCTTGTTAAGACGCTTAATGTGTGTTTTTCTGAGAACACGTTCCATATTGTTGATTTCTTTATGGCGTTCAATCAGACTTTGAGCTTTCTCAACATCATTGTGTTCCACACTATCAAGGGCATCTTTGATGAACTCAGTGGTAGCGTGATAAATCTCA
>CAUQPD010000043.1:0-12130 GCA_963519935.1 uncultured Streptococcus sp. | reverse complement strand
GGTCTACTTCGATAGTTTCGGTTTCATCTGATTTGACTTTGGTGATTTCTAGTTTATCGAGTGTTTTTCCATCTCCGATAAGTTGGCTAGGAACGAACGGTGTCTTGATGGTCACAGATGATTCTTGCAAGGCTTGCACACTATGTTCCAAGGCGCGGAAATTATCTCTGCGGTGAACGAGAGTGGTTGGGGCAATCTTTTCAAAAGCCAGAGCCCAGTCCACTGCTGAGTCCCCACCACCAAGGATGGTCACTTTCTTACCAGCGTATTGTTGGATGTTGGAAACGTGGTGGTGGATATTTTCATAGTCCTCAACGTTCTCCAATTCGAGCGGACGTGGTTTAAAGGCACCTCCACCCATAGCAATGATGACTGTTTTGGTCAGATGGCTTCCCTTGTTGGTTGTGATGGTGAATCCTTGATCTTGCTTCTCAATTTCAAGAACGGTTTCGTTGAGGTGAACAGGTGTTTCAAAGCCGTTTAGCTGTTCAATCAAGCGATTGGTCAGTTCTTCCCCAGTTAGGTTTGAAAAACCTGGCACATCAAGGATTTGCTTTTCAGGGTAGAGGATGGCAGGTTGACCACCGAGCTGGGGAAGGGAGTCAATGATTTGGACTTTGGCTTGGCGTAGGTGGGCGTAAAAGGCAGCAAAGAGCCCGACAGGACCGCCACCGACAATGGTAATATCATAGAGTTGAGACATGATTTCTCCTTTGTTTTTTCTAGTCAGTTTATTTTATCATATTTTTGCTTAATTTAAAATGAGGTAGGATAGGGAAAAAATGGGCAAAAAATGGTATAATGATGAGTAAAGTGTTTTGACAGGGAGGAGGCCAAGGATGAATTTTCAACAATTATCCAATTTACAATACTGGACGAGTTTGTTTTCAAGTCCTTGGAGTATAGTCACCAATCTGATTGATATTCTCATTGTGACTTATATTTTATATCATTTTACTAAAGCTATTGCAGGCACCAAGATTATGATATTGGTCCGTGGAGTCTTAGTTTTTATTCTAGCCCAGATTCTTTCCAATATGATTGGTTTAACAACTATTTCCTGGTTGATCAATCAGATCATCACCTACGGGGTGATTGCAGCAGTGGTTATCTTTTCACCAGAGATTCGGACTGGTTTGGAGCGATTGGGTCGGGCTACTGATTTCTTTTCCAATGCCCCTATCAGTGCGGAAGAGCAAATGGTTCGTGCATTTGTGAAATCAGTTGAATACATGAGTCCTCGTAAGATTGGGGCGCTTGTAGTGGTTCAGCGAGTAAGAACCTTGCAGGAATACATCTCGACAGGGATTCCTTTAGATGCTAAAATTTCGGCTGAATTGCTTATCAATATTTTTATTCCCAATACTCCCTTGCATGATGGTGCTGTCATTATCAAGGAAGACCGGATTGCCGTCACTTCAGCCTATCTACCCCTGACCGAAGATACCGGGATTTCCAAGGAGTTTGGAACGCGTCACAGGGCGGCGATTGGTTTGTCGGAAGTGTCAGATGCTCTTACCTTTGTGGTTTCGGAAGAAACGGGTGGAATCTCAATCACCTATAATGGAGTCTTTAAGCATGATTTGACCTTGGAAGAGTTTGAATCGGAGTTAAGAAGAATCTTACTTCCAAAATCAGAGAAAAAGCAAGGTCTGAAAGAGCGCTTGCTAGGAGGATTGAAACATGAGAAAAAATAGTCTATACATCATTTCTTCCTTCTTTTTCGCCTGCATCCTCTTTATCTATGCGACTTCAACAAACTATCAGAATAGCAACAGTGCCAGACAGGTGCGGACGGAGACTTATACAAACACAGTTCTTAATGTCCCAATTGATATTCAGTATGACAGTGATCAGTATTTTATCAGTGGTTTTACATCTGAGGTGACGGTCTTTCTAACAGGCTCAAACAGAGTTGCTTTAGCGAGTGAGATGCAGGAAAGTACCCGCAAATTTAAGGTGACGGCTGATCTTTCTGATGCTAGTGTAGGAACCATCGAAGTTCCTCTGACTATTGAAAATTTACCGAGTGGTTTGACGGCTGTTGCGACACCGCAAAAGATAACAGTGAAGGTTGGTAAAAAAGCAAAACGAGACAATGTCATTGTTGTGCCGGAGATTGATCCTAGTCAGATTGATTCTCGCGTGAAAATCGATACAGTTACTGTATCAGATGAAAAAGTAACGGTTATTAGTGATGAGGAAACCCTCTCCAAAGTAGATCGTGTCATTGCCATCTTACCGACGAGTGAACGGATAACTAGAAACTACTCGTCCTCTGTTCCTCTACAAGCAGTCGATAAAAATGGAAATGTCTTACCAAGCGTCATTATGCCGTTTGACACAACTATGAAAATTACAACAAAAACAGCAACGTCTAGTTCAAGTAACTCGTCAACAAGTTCCTCAGAAGGCAGTTCGTCTTCAACGAGTTCAGAAACAAAATCAGATTCGTCTAAACAATAATAAATAATAGAAAAGGATGATAAATAAAATGGGTAAATATTTTGGGACCGATGGAGTCCGTGGAGAAGCAAACGTAGAACTGACACCAGAATTGGCTTTTAAACTAGGCCGTTTTGGTGGATATGTCCTCAGTCAACACGAAACAGAAGCCCCTAAAGTCTTTGTAGGACGTGATACACGTATCTCAGGAGAAATGTTAGAATCAGCCTTGGTGGCAGGTCTTCTCTCTGTAGGGATTCACGTCTACAAACTTGGTGTCCTTGCAACACCAGCAGTAGCTTACTTGGTCAAAACTGAGGGAGCCAGTGCAGGTGTTATGATTTCTGCCAGCCACAACCCAGCCCTTGATAATGGAATTAAATTCTTTGGTGGGGATGGCTTCAAACTTGATGATGAAAAAGAAGCAGAAATCGAAGCTTTGCTAGATGCTACTGAAGACACTCTTCCTCGTCCAAGCGCCGAAGGCTTGGGAACCTTAGTGGACTATCCAGAAGGTTTACGTAAGTATGAAGGCTACCTTGTTTCAACTGGAACGCCTCTTGAAGGAATGAAAGTGGCCTTGGATACAGCCAACGGTGCAGCATCTACAAGTGCCCGTCAAATCTTTGCAGACCTTGGGGCTCAAATAACTGTTATTGGGGAGACACCAGATGGTCTTAACATCAACTTGAATGTGGGTTCTACACATCCAGAAGCTCTTCAAGAAGTGGTCAAAGAAAGTCAGTCAGCTATTGGTTTGGCCTTTGACGGAGATAGTGACCGTTTGATTGCTGTTGATGAAAATGGCGAGATCGTCGATGGTGATAAGATCATGTATATCATCGGGAAATACCTTTCTGAAAAAGGCCAGTTGGCTCAAAACACCATCGTGACAACGGTTATGTCTAACCTTGGCTTCCATAAGGCCTTGGAGAGTGCTGGTATTAACAAGGCAGTGACTGCTGTTGGTGACCGCTATGTCGTTGAAGAAATGAGAAAATCAGGCTACAATCTTGGTGGTGAACAGTCTGGTCACGTTATCTTGATGGACTACAATACAACTGGTGATGGTCAATTATCAGCTGTCCAATTGACCAAAATCATGAAAGAAACAGGCAAGAGCTTGTCTCAACTAGCATCAGAAGTAACGATTTACCCACAAAAACTGGTCAATATCCGAGTGGAAAATGCCATGAAAGAAAATGCCATGGAAGTACCAGCCATCAAGACAATCATAGAAAAGATGGAAGAAGAGATGGCAGGCAACGGTCGTATCCTTGTCCGCCCAAGTGGAACAGAACCCCTCTTGCGTGTCATGGCAGAAGCACCAACAACAGAAGAAGTCAACTACTATGTAGATACGATTGCTGCTGTGGTTAAAGATGAAATCGGCATTGACTAAAGCCTAGAAAACTAGATGAAATGATAAAAATGTGGTACAATTGCATAGTAAATTGTAGCAATGGGAGAGAAAAATGAATCTTAAACGAGAACAAGAATTTGTTAGCCAGTATCACTTTGATGCTCGTAACTTTGAATGGGAAAATGAAAATGGAGCTCCTGAAACCAAGGTAGACGTGAACTTTCAGTTACTCCAACATGACCAAGAAAACCAAGTGACTTCTTTAGTCGTTATCTTGAGTTTCATGATTGTCTTTGACAAATTTGTCATCAGTGGAACGATTTCCCAAGTGAACCATGTGGAAGGTCGCATTGTTAACGAACCAAGCGAATTTAACCAAGAAGAAGTCGAAACTCTGGCACGTCCATGTTTGAACATGCTCAATCGTTTGACGTATGAAGTAACAGAAATCGCCTTGGATCTTCCAGGGATCAATTTGGAGTTTTAGTCATGAAATTAGCTGTCATTACAGATTCTTCAGCCTATTTAGAGGAGAAGACGCTGCAAAGAGAGAATCTTTTTATCCTGGATATTCCTGTTAATATTGATGGGGAGGAGTATGTCGAAGGTGTCAATCTGACTGCTGAGGAATTTTATCAAAAAATGGCTCAGTCTGCAGAATTGCCTAAAACTAGTCAACCGAGTATTGCCAAATTGGATGAGATTCTAAATTCCTTGAAAGATGAAGGCTATACTCATGTCTTGGGACTCTTTCTTTCGTCTGGAATTTCAGGCTTTTATCAGAACATCCAATACATGTTGGATGAGTATGATGGCTTGACCATTGCCTTTCCAGATACCCATATCACAAGTTCCCCTCTAGGATTTATGGTGGAGAGTGCCTTTGAATGGGCAGAACAAGGCGATGATTTTGCTCAGATTCAGGAGAAATTAGCTCTTCAAATTGCTGATAATTCAGCCTTTATCATAGTAGATGACCTCGATCACTTGGTTAAGGGAGGACGTTTGTCAAATGGGGCAGCCATCTTAGGGAATCTCCTCAGTATCAAGCCTATTCTTTACTTTAATGACCAAGGAGTGATTGAAGTTTACGAAAAAGTTCGTACAGAAAAGAAAGCAATCAAACGTTTGGTGGAAATCATCAAGGAGTTGACAAAAGATGGGGACTACCGTATAACAGTCATTCATGGGAACGCTCCTCAAAAGGCAGCGGATTTACGTCAGCTTTTGATGGAGAGTGGTGTGACTGCTGAAATTCCAATTGAAACCTTTGGTAGTGTTATTGGGACCCACCTTGGAGAAGGTAGTATCGCCTTGAGCTATACACCAATCGTCTAAATTGTTCTTACAGGCTTTGTATCTTAGACAGGAGTAGAGATGAGTATTCGAGTAATTATTGCCGGTTTTAAGGGAAAGATGGGCCAAGCTGCTTGTCAGATGGTCTTGGCTGATCCAGACTTGGACTTGGTCGCAGTTTTGGATCCTTTTGAGTCTGAGTCAGAATGGCAGGGAATTCCTGTCTTTAATGATAAGGCTGACTTGGCTGGTTTTGAAGCGGATGTCTGGGTGGATTTTACTACACCAGCCGTTGCTTACGAAAATACGCGTTTTGCCCTTGAAAATGGCTTTGCTCCTGTCGTAGGAACAACTGGATTCACTAGTGAAGAAATTGCAGAATTAAAAGCATTTTCCCGTGAACAAGATTTGGGTGGCTTGATTGCCCCTAACTTTGCCTTGGGGGCTGTCTTGCTTATGCAATTTGCGACGCAGGCTGCCAAATATTTCCCCAATGTGGAGATTATCGAGCTCCATCATGACAAGAAAAAAGATGCTCCGAGCGGAACAGCCATTAAAACGGCTGAGTTGATGGCAGAAGTTCGAGAGTCTATCCAACAAGGTGCGCCTGATGAGGAAGAATTGATTGCGGGTGCCCGTGGTGCTAACTTTGATGGCATGCGGATCCACTCAGTTCGTTTGCCAGGCTTAGTAGCTCATCAAGAAGTTATCTTTGGCAATCAGGGAGAGGGATTGACCATCCGTCATGACTCCTATGATCGCAGCTCCTTCATGACAGGGGTCAATTTGGGAATCAAAGAAGTTGTCAAGCGTCATGAGCTTGTCTATGGATTAGAACACTTATTATGAGATTAACGCAAATGCCTTCTGAATTTCAGAAGGCTTTACCAGTATTAGAAAAAATTAAAGAAGCAGGCTTTGAAGCCTATTTTGTTGGTGGCTCCGTCCGAGATGCCCTCCTCAATCGCCCCATCCACGATGTGGATATTGCGACTTCTTCCTATCCAGAAGAAACCAAGCAGATTTTCCCTCGCACAGCTGACATCGGAATCGAGCACGGAACCGTCTTGGTCCTAGATGGGGACGAGGAGTATGAGGTAACGACCTTTCGAACTGAAGATGTCTATGTGGACTATCGCAGACCCAGCGCGGTTTCCTTTGTGCGTTCGCTAGAAGAAGACCTCAAGCGCCGTGATTTCACAGTTAATGCCTTTGCCTTGGATGAGACAGGTGAAATCATTGACTTGTTTCATGGTTTAGAGGATTTGAAAAACCAAGTTTTGCGAGCAGTTGGAGTGGCTAGTGAGCGTTTCAACGAAGATGCTTTGCGGATTATGCGTGGTTTCCGTTTTCAGGCCAGTCTCGGTTTTAAACTTGAGTCAGAAACTTTTGAGGCGATGAAGACTTTGACGCCGCTCTTGGAGAAAATTTCAGTGGAGCGCACCTTCGTTGAGTTTGATAAGCTCTTGTTGGCACCTTTTTGGCGAGTTGGTCTGGCTTCCATGATTGAGAGTCGAGCTTATGATTATCTTCCAGATATGGCAGGAAGCCAAGACAAGCTCAACAGACTGTTTGATTTGGAGACTGATTTCACTTTTGAGTCTTCCGAACAAGCCTGGGCGGCTCTCTTGTGGGCTTTGGAGATTAAAGATGCACAGCCATTTTTGAAGGCATGGAAAACCTCACGCCAGTTTGCTAAGCAGGTTCAGGATTTGCTGACTATTTTGATTTTACGAGAAGAAGGAGAGCTGAGCAAGCGCGATTGTTACCGCTTTGACTTGGATTTACTTTTACAGGCTGAAAATCTTCGTCAGGCCCAAGGAAAAGCAGTCAATCCACAAGCTATCACTGAAACTTACCAGAGTTTAACCATTCATGACAAGAAAGAAATTCAGATTAATGGTGGAATTTTGATTAAGGAATATGGTTATCAGCCAGGACCAGACTTGGGAGAGATTTTAACAGAGATTGAGTTTGCCATTGTCGATGGTGACTTGGAAAATGATCGTCAAGCTATCCATGCTTATCTGAGGGAGAAAAAATGAGTGATTTTATCGTTGAAAAACTAAGCAAATCCGTTGGTGACAAGACCGTTTTTAAGGATATTTCCTTTATCATCCATGACTTGGATAGAATCGGTCTGATTGGTGTCAATGGGACTGGTAAGACCACTCTGTTAGATGTCCTTTCTGGCGTTTCTGGCTTTGATGGGGATGTCAGTCCCTTTTCGGCAAAGAATGACTATAAGATTGGCTACTTGACCCAGGATCCTGATTTTGATGATAGCAAGACGGTCTTGGATACGGTTCTGTCCAGCGACCTCAAGGAAATCCAGTTGATTCGTGAGTATGAGTTGATCATGCTCAACTACAGTGAGGACAAGCAGGCTCGTTTGGAACGGGTCATGGCAGAGATGGACTCTCTCCAAGCCTGGGAAATCGAAAGTCAGGTCAAGACCGTTCTCAGCAAGTTGGGTATTCAGGACTTGTCGACTCCAGTTGGTGAATTGTCAGGTGGTCTAAGAAGACGGGTTCAGTTGGCGCAAGTTCTCCTAGGAAACCACGACCTCTTGTTACTAGACGAGCCGACCAACCATCTGGACATTACGACCATTGAGTGGTTGACCCTCTTTTTGAAAAATTCTAAGAAGACAGTTCTCTTTATCACCCACGATCGTTATTTCCTAGATGCACTATCAACGCGGATTTTCGAGTTGGACCGAGCAGGCTTGACCGAGTATCAGGGAAATTATCAGGACTATGTTCGCCTCAAGGCTGAACAAGATGAGCGTGACGCTGCCCTTCTCCACAAGAAAGAACAACTCTACAAACAAGAACTGGCCTGGATGCGCAGACAACCGCAGGCGCGTGCGACCAAGCAACAAGCTCGTATCAATCGTTTCCACGATTTGAAAAAGGAAGTTTCAGGTGGCGTTGCTGAAACAGACTTAACCATGAACTTTGAAACCAGTCGGATTGGGAAAAAAGTCATCGAGTTTCAGGATGTTTCCTTTGCCTATGAAAACAAGCCAATTTTGCAAGATTTTAATCTCTTGGTGCAAGCCAAAGACCGTATCGGAATCGTTGGGGATAATGGTGTGGGGAAGTCAACTCTGCTTAATCTCATTGCAGGGAGTCTTGAGCCGACTAAAGGTCAAGTTATCATCGGTGAGACGGTTCGCATTGCCTATTTCTCTCAACAAATCGAAGGCTTAGACGAGAGCAAGCGCGTTATCAATTACCTGCAGGAAGTGGCAGAAGAAGTTAAGATCAGTGGTGGTTCTACAACTTCCATCGCTGAGTTGCTAGAGCAGTTCCTCTTTCCACGTTCGACGCATGGAACCTTGATTGAGAAGTTGTCTGGAGGAGAGAAAAAACGTCTCTATCTCCTTAAACTTCTTCTTGAAAAACCCAATGTTCTGCTTTTGGACGAGCCAACCAATGATTTGGATATTGCGACCTTGACAGTTTTGGAGAATTTCTTGCAAGGCTTTGCTGGACCAGTTTTGACTGTTAGTCACGACCGTTATTTTCTGGATAAGGTAGCGACTAAGATTCTGGCTTTTGAGGATGGTAAGATTCGTCCTTTCTTTGGCCATTACACTGATTACCTTGACGAAAAAGCCTTTGAAGCAGAAACAGCAAGTCAAGTTCAAAAGGCCGAAAAAGAGAAAGTGGTCAAAGTCCGTGAAGACAAGAAACGCATGACCTACCAAGAAAAGCAGGAGTGGGCAAGCATTGAAGGCGATATTG
This sequence comes from uncultured Streptococcus sp., assembly GCA_963519935.1. Taxonomy (GTDB): domain Bacteria; phylum Bacillota; class Bacilli; order Lactobacillales; family Streptococcaceae; genus Streptococcus. The sequence goes on along the minus strand of CAUQPD010000043.1, from coordinate 3,274 downwards.
AAGCCTTGGAAAATCGTATCGCTGCTATTGAAGAGGAGATGCAGGCAAATGGCTCTGACTTTGGTAAGCTGGCTACTCTCCAAAAAGAACTGGATGAGAAAAACGAAGAACTCCTTGAAAAATACGAGCGCTATGAATATCTAAGTGAGTTGGCATAATGGAAGAAAAAGTCATTAAACGTAGTCCCAAGAAAATCATTTGGAATGCCTTGTTTGGCTTGACTTCAGTGCTTTTCTTCTTGTTACCTCTCTATTATCTCCATTCGTATTCGGAAAAGGGGACGGGACTTCATACGGTAAGTATTTTGTTAATGCTGCTTGTCCTCTTTTGTGCTGGAGTAGTAGTTTATCAGACTTACAGACTTTTAAGCTCGGATAAGGAATATTTGAGATGTACTGTTCAGGGGTTTTACTACAAACCGAATCCAAAGAAACCCAGTCATTTCTATGCTTGGGCTGATGTAGAGGAATTTTCTTTCTCTCGGATTCGAGGGAAGTATAGGGATTCCTATCGGATTGAATTTGATTTTAAAAACAAGGAAAATGTGAAATCCCAATCACCTCTAGCCCTACTGAAGAGAAGGTGTTTCCCTTTTCATCAGTCAGCAGATTTGATTATCCCTATCTTTCTATTAGATGTAGGTCTTCCTGAAAGGGTATACGAGACTATGAAGTACTATGAAAGAGAATGGCGTATCGAACAAAATCGTCAAGCAAGAAAACAGACAAAACAAGCTTCGAAAACCAAATCTTCCAAACAGCTATAAGACACTTTAGTTTAAAGAGAATCAATCAAAAAAGCCCTATCCACTGGATAGGGTTACTCTTTGTCCTCTTTTTTTGTTTCCTGGTGGAAGATATTTTGCCAAGTTTCATGGCGACGCCAGATACTGGTGTGGACGATGCCATCTAGCTCATAGCAAATGAGCTTAGTTTTCTGACTAATGGAGGTAATCTGAATGTCCTTAATAGCAGCACTAAGTTCTTTTTCAGACTTATAAGCCTCTTTATTCATCTGCTCTCCATCTTGACGAATATAGAGAAAGTCCTCAGCAAGGAGTTCTTCTAATTGATTGCCTTGGTCAATCAATTGCTCGCGCATGAGTAGTTTTTTATAGACATTGTCCAAAATTTCGTCCTCAGGTATAGGAGCTGGCTCGATATGAACATCGGTATCAAAGACTCCAAAACGCTCTTCTAGCATGGATTCGACCTGGTCTGCAATCTCATGACTTTCATAGACTGATAGGTCGGGATTCATCTCCAGCGTGATATCAAGGTAGATATTGCTACCGTAGGTGCGACCTCTTTGGGACTTAACCTTACTAATCTTTGGAATCTCCATGATGGCCTTCTGATAATCTTCCAGCAGACGGTCGTCAAAACCATCTGAAAGACTAAAGGAAGACTCGATAAAGATATCATAGGCTGTCTTTAAGATAAAGAAGGTGATGATGATAGCGACCAATTTATCCACGATTGGATAATTAAAACTGCTGGCTAGGATGGCAATGGAAGTCCCAAGTGAGGTAACAGCATCGGAAAGATTGTCCTTGGCGGCAGCCTTGAGCGCCTTGGACTTGGATTTCTTACTGAGGCGAGTATTATAGAGATAAACTGCGAACATGACTGACGCAGAGACGACTCCGAGAGTTGCACCCAGTGGGTCGATAACTGTCTGTTCCCGACTGAGAATTTTTTGAATGGTGTCCCGAAGAACATCAAAGCCAACGTAGAACATGATGATGGAAGTGATCAAGCTAGCCAAATCTTCAATTTTCCAGTGACCGAAACGATGGTCACGGTCTGCAGGCTGGCGTGCCATCCGAATCCCAATCAAGAGAGCAACATTTCCAATAATATCGGATACGTTGTTGAAACCATCTGCCACCAAACTGGAAGAATGCAGGAGGTGACCAGTTGCCAATTTTGCCGCAGACAAGAGGAGGTAAGTCGAAATGCTGATAATAGCTCCACGTTCTGCCAATTTGAGATTTGACATGGATTGGTTCATCGGGCTTCCTTTCTAGTCATATAGTATTCTTACATTATACTGGTTTTCATGGGAAAATTCAAATTTAGTCTTGTTTCATCTGATTTTAACCCTTGAAAACTTTTCAAATTTTGATATAATAGTACTACTCAAGGGAGTAGCTGGCAGAAACCTGTGATAGTGTCGTCATTCCGAATTGTATACTGAAAAGTATGTTTTCCGGCACTATCTTAAACAGCGAGACTTGTTATGATTAACAGGTCTCTTTTTGTTTGTCATAAAACTAAAAGAGAACTTGTTTTGCACACAATGTCAAGGAGGAGACACATGTCAAAAGAACAAAAACGCCAAGCGTTTTACACTCAGAGTCCTGAAGAGGTCTTGAAGTCAGTTGAAGCAACTGAACAAGGTCTCTCGTCTAGCGAAGCGCAGAAACGCCTAGCTGAATATGGACGCAATGAACTGGAAGAGGGTGAGAAAAAATCTCTCCTAGTCAAGTTTATTGAGCAATTTAAGGATTTGATGATTATCATCCTAATTGCTGCGGCTATCTTGTCCGTCATAACTTCTGGTGGGGAAGATATTGCAGATGCCATCATTATTCTAGCAGTTGTTATCATCAACGCAGCCTTTGGTGTTTACCAAGAAGGAAAAGCAGAAGAAGCCATCGAAGCCCTCAAGTCTATGTCTAGTCCAGCTGCTCGCGTTATTCGTGATGGGCACATGGCTGAGATTGATTCCAAAGAATTGGTGCCAGGTGATATCGTAGCTCTCGAAGCTGGTGATGTAGTGCCAGCAGACCTACGTTTGCTAGAAGCTAATTCTCTTAAAATCGAAGAAGCAGCTTTAACAGGCGAGTCTGTTCCAGTTGAAAAAGACTTGACAGTCGAGCTCGCTGCAGATGCTGGTATTGGTGACCGTGTCAATATGGCCTTTCAAAACTCAAACGTGACCTATGGTCGTGGTCTTGGTGTTGTTGTCAATACAGGTATGTATACGGAAGTGGGTCATATCGCTGGCATGCTCCAAGATGCGGATGAGACGGATACACCTCTCAAACAAAACTTGAACAACCTTTCTAAGGTCTTGACCTACGCTATCTTGGTCATTGCCCTTGTTACTTTTGTTGTTGGTGTCTTCATTCAAGGAAAAAATCCACTTGGTGAGTTGATGACCTCTGTTGCGCTTGCTGTTGCAGCCATTCCAGAAGGACTCCCAGCTATCGTAACCATCGTTCTTGCCCTTGGTACTCAAGTTTTGGCCAAACGAAACTCTATCGTTC
>CAUQPD010000042.1:0-12368 GCA_963519935.1 uncultured Streptococcus sp. | reverse complement strand
CTCAGCGGTTTTTATCTTTCTGACAACCCTTTATACCATGTTGGTGTTGGATTTTCGTTTGACAGCTTTAGTCTTGCTCTTTCTTCCCTTGATTTTCCTTTTGGTCAATCTCTATCGGAAAAAGTCAGTGAAAATCATCGAAAAAACCAGAAGTCTCTTGTCAGATATCAATAGTAAGCTGGCAGAGAATATCGAGGGAATCAGGATTATCCAGGCCTTCAACCAAGAGAATCGCCTGCAAGCAGAATTTGATGAAATCAACCAAGAACACTTGGTCTATGCCAACCGTTCTGTGGCCTTGGATGCCCTCTTTTTGAGACCTGCCATGAGTTTGCTGAAACTCCTAGGCTACGCCGTTTTGATGGCCTACTTTGGTTACCGTGGTCTTTCTATTGGGATAACAGCTGGAACCATGTATGCCTTTATCCAGTATATCAACCGCCTTTTTGATCCCTTGATTGAGGTGACGCAAAACTTTTCAACCCTTCAAACGTCCATGGTATCTGCAGGTCGTGTCTTTGCCTTGATTGACGAAACGACCTATGAGCCTCTTCAAAAAGATGGGCAAGCAAAGATTACAGAAGGTAATATTCGGTTTGAGCACGTGTGTTTCTCATATGATGGAAAACACCAGATTCTAGATGATATTTCCTTTTCAGTTAAGAAGGGTGAAACCATTGCCTTTGTAGGGCATACAGGTTCGGGGAAATCTTCCATTATCAATGTCCTCATGCGCTTTTATGAATTTCAGTCAGGCCGCGTTCTCTTGGATGGTGTGGATATCAGGAACTACAGTCAGGAAGAGTTGAGAAAGAATATCGGTTTGGTCTTACAGGATCCCTTCCTCTATCACGGGACTATCAAGTCCAATATCGCCATGTACCAAGATCTCAGTGACGAAGAAGTTCAGGCTGCGGCAGCCTTCGTGGATGCAGATTCCTTTATTCAGGAACTTCCTCTGGGCTATGATGCACCTGTTTCCGAGCGTGGTTCGAGCTTTTCAACTGGTCAGCGTCAGCTTCTTGCCTTTGCTAGAACAGTCGCCAGTCAGCCTAAAATTCTGATTTTGGATGAAGCGACAGCTAATATTGACTCTGAAACAGAAAGTATGGTTCAAGCTTCACTAGCTAAGATGAGAAAGGGACGGACAACCATTGCTATCGCTCACCGCCTTTCTACCATCCAAGACGCCAACTGTATCTATGTTTTGGACAAGGGGCGCATCATCGAGAGTGGAACCCATGAGGAACTCTTGGCCTTGGGAGGGACCTATCACAAGATGTATAGCTTGCAGGCAGGGGCTCTTACTTAAAGAAGAAATCCTTCAAATTACAGATTTCTTTCACCGCCTTTTCCATTTTGTGGTATAATGAAAAATGTTGACAAATAGTATAATAAAAACAAAGGAGAAACAGCATGCTGAAATGGGAAGACTTGCCCGTGGAAATGAAATCAAGCGAGGTTGAGTCTTACTACCAGCTTGTCTCTAAAAGGAAGGGTTCGCTGATTTTCAAGCGTTGCTTGGACTGGGTTTTGGCCTTGGTTGTACTGGTTCTGACCTCTCCCGTCTTTCTCATCTTGAGCATTTGGATCAAGTTGGATAGCAAGGGGCCAGTGATTTACAAGCAAGAGCGCGTGACCCAGTACAATCGACCTTTCAAGATTTGGAAGTTCCGTACCATGGTGACGGATGCGGATAAAAAAGGCAGTCTGGTGACTTCTGCTAACGATAGCCGCATTACCAAGGTTGGAAATTTCATCCGACGTGTGCGCTTGGACGAACTGCCTCAGCTGGTCAATGTCCTTAAAGGAGAGATGTCCTTTGTAGGGACGCGTCCTGAAGTGCCACGTTACACAGAGCAGTACAGCCCTGAAATGATGGCGACCTTGCTTTTGCCAGCAGGAATTACCTCTCCAGCCAGTATCGACTACAAGGATGAGGACACCATCATCAGTCAAATGACCGAAAAAGGCCTGTCTGTTGACCAAGCCTATGTAGAGCATGTTCTTCCTGAAAAGATGCGCTATAACCTCGCCTATCTCCGAGAGTTTAGTTTCCTTGGAGACATCAAAATCATGTTTCAAACCGTGTTTGAAGTGCTAAAATAATGTAGTCATGAGAAAATGAGTACAGATAAAAGGAGCAAATCAATGCCAAATTACAATATTCCATTTTCACCACCCGATATCACCGAAGCTGAAATTGCTGAAGTAGCGGATACCCTACGTTCTGGTTGGATCACAACAGGTCCTAAGACAAAAGAGCTAGAGCGTCGCTTATCTCAATATACACAGACGCCAAAGACTGTCTGTCTCAACTCTGCGACTGCCGCTCTTGAGTTGATTTTGCGTGTCTTAGAAGTTGGTCCTGGTGACGAAGTCATTGTTCCAGCCATGACTTATACAGCTTCATGTAGTGTCATCACTCACGTGGGAGCGACCCCTGTCATGGTGGATATCCAAGCAGATACTTTTGAGATGGATTATGACTTGCTGGAGCAAGCTATCACTGAAAAGACTAAGGTGATTATTCCTGTTGAGCTTGCGGGGATTGTTTGCGACTATGACCGTTTGTTCCAAGTTGTGGAAAAGAAACGTGATCTCTTTACCGCTTCAAGCAAGTGGCAAAAGGCCTTTAATCGTATTGTGATTGTCTCTGATAGTGCCCACGCTTTGGGGTCTACTTATAAAGGACAACCAGCTGGTTCTATCGCTGACTTTACTTCCTTCTCATTCCATGCTGTTAAGAACTTTACAACGGCAGAAGGTGGAAGTGCCACTTGGAAGGCCAATCCAGCGATTGATGACGAAGAGATGTACAAGGAATTCCAAATTCTTTCCCTTCACGGACAAACTAAGGATGCTCTTGCCAAGATGCAACTGGGCTCATGGGAATACGATATCGTAACACCAGCCTACAAGTGCAATATGACAGATATCATGGCATCACTTGGATTGGTACAATTGGATCGTTACCCAAGTTTGCTTGGCCGGCGTAAGGACATCGTGGACCGTTATGATCGTGGTTTTTCAGGTTCTCGTATCCATCCATTGGCACACAAGACTGATAGTGTCGAATCTTCACGCCACCTCTACATCACCCATGTAGAAGGAGCAAGCCTAGAAGAACGCAACCTCATCATTCAAGAATTGGCTAAAGCAGGAATTGCAAGTAACGTACACTATAAACCGCTTCCACTCTTAACAGCCTATAAGAATCTTGGCTTTGATATGGCGAATTATCCTAAGGCCTATGCCTTCTTTGAAAATGAAATTACGCTCCCTCTTCACACTAAATTAAGCGATGAAGAAGTGGATTACATCGTTCAGACTTTGGTGAGAATTTCTGAAGAAATCCTCGGTTCTGGAAAAAAATAATAAAAAATCTTGACAAAAAGCGGACAATAGCATATAATATTCTCAACAAATCAGAAAAGTAACTATTTTTGATCTTCAGGGAGCCTGTGGTGATTGTGAACAGGTGGTTGGAAGTAGTGAAAGTGGGCTGATTTTAAAAATGAATTTGAAACAATGAAAATTCGGTGCGCACACCTTACAGTGCAACTTGTTGTTAGACAAGGCAGAGATGTAAAGGGGAATAGTCCCTTTATAATTGAGGTGGCACCGCGTTACCAACGCCCTCACATGGAAGTAGATTCTGTGTGTGGGCTTTTTTCTTTCGGTCATTTTGTTTATCTTTTATTAGGGCGTTAAGTCGCTTTGATGAACTTGAGTTCTATCTGCAGCTCCTTGCCTACTACTAAAAGCAAACAAAAAGCCGAATTAATATGGAAAGAGGAAAAATTTTATGACAACTAAAGGTTATTTTGGACAATTTGGTGGTAGTTTTGTACCGGAGCCGATTCAAGCTTTGTTGGATGAGTTGGAAGTGACATTTGACAAGTACAAGGATGATCCAGAGTTTTTGGCAGAATTTCGCCATTACTTGAAGGACTATTCAGGTCGCGAAACACCGCTCTATTTTGCGGAAAGTTTGACAGAGCACTTAGGTGGCGCTAAGATTTATCTCAAGCGCGAAGACCTGAACCACCTTGGTTCTCACAAGCTCAACAATGTTTTAGGACAAATCCTTCTTGCCAAACGTATGGGCAAAAAACGAGTGATTGCGGAAACAGGAGCTGGTCAGCACGGTGTTGCGACAGCAGCTGCTGCAGCCAAGTTTGGTATGGCCTGTGATGTCTACATGGGGGCAGAGGATGTGGAGCGTCAACGTCTCAATGTTTTCCGTATGGAGATGATGGGAGCAACTGTTCACGCAGTTGAAACGGGGACACGAACTCTTAAGGATGCGGTTGATGCAGCCTTTGGAGCATGGATGAATGACCTTGAAGCCTTCTACGTTTTGGGATCTGCTGTAGGACCTCATCCTTATCCTACCATTGTTCATGAATTCCAAAAGGTCATCAGTGAAGAATCTCGCCGTCAAATCTTAGAAAAAGAAGGTCGTTTACCAGACTACGTCATTGCCTGTGTAGGTGGTGGTTCGAATGCCATCGGTGCTTTTTCGCAGTATGTGGCTGATGAAGAAGTCAAATTGGTTGGGGTCGAAGCTGCCGGTCACGGACTTGACACAGACAAGCATGCAGCCACTATGACAAAGGGTAGTGTCGGAATTGTCGATGGTATGAAGACCTATGCAGTCTTTAAGGAAGATGGAGAGCTGGCTCCAGTTTACTCTATCTCAGCTGGTTTGGACTATCCAGGGGTTGGCCCAGAACACGCCTACTTCAAAGATTCAGGCCGCGTGGAATATGTGGCTGCGACGGATGAAGAAGCTGTTCAAGCCCTGCTCCTTCTTAGCAAGACAGAAGGGATTATCCCAGCGATCGAAAGTTCGCACGCTATCGCAGAAGCGGTTAAACGTGCACCGAAACTAAGTAAAGATGAGATTATCATCATCAATGTCTCTGGTCGTGGAGACAAGGACGTAGCTGCGATTGCAGACTACCTAGAAGCTAAAAAATAAAAGATGGAAAAATTACAGTCTTTTCTCTCACAGAGAGCTTGTGGTTGCTGGAAACAAGCAGAGAAAGCTGTAAGGTTGGGTCCATCTGAAACGAGAGAAGAAAACATAATTCTCAAGGGAGTGCCCTTTATCGCACAGCCTGTTATAGGAAAGTTCTGAGACAGGAATGAGAGATAGGAGAAATCCTATAATTGAGGTGGCACCGCGAATTTCGTCCTCACGCAAGTTATTTTGCGTGGGGATTTTTATATATTTATCGTAGATATGGCTATCAGTTTTAAATTATGCTTCATCACTAGATAGATTTCTATAAAATATTTGCTAACGAAGTGAGCATTGACCCGCTATTTCCCGCTATAGTGGTATTCTAGAGAAGCAAAGATGCTTCTCTAGAACGGAATTTTTGAGAGTAAAATAGTTTGGGGAACTATTTTAGCCTGAGCCTAGAAATGAATGAGCGAGGAGCTCGAAAATTAGGTCTTTCATTTCATGGATTTCTAAAATCATCCACTGGATAATTTTACCTCCCGTCCGCACTATTTAAGGGAAATAGAAAAAAGACCAAAAATTAAAAATAAGAAACTGAAAGGGAAATTACAATGGAACGAATCATTCATGGAGATGTCTTATCACCAATCTTGGCTTATATGCGCCTAAAGGGGCAACACAAGGTTATCTTAGAGAGTATTCCGAGAGACAAGGAAACCGCTCGTTTTTCTATCTTAGCCTATAATCCAGTTTTTGAGATTAAGTTTGAAAATGGAGTCCTTTATCAAAATGGTCAAGTGATTGATCGGGATCCTTTGGATTTCCTTTATGAAGTGACTCATAAGAGCCAACACCATTCAGATCTCCCTTTTGGTGGGGGAGCTATTGGCTTTGTCGGTTACGATATGATTTCTCTTTATGAAGAAATTGGCCAAATCCCTGAGGATACCATTGGAACGCCAGACATGCATTTCTTTGTCTATGAGAGTTATATGGTCTTTGACCACAAGAAAGAAAAAATTCATGTCATAGAGGATGCTCTTTATAGCGATCGCAGTCAAGAAGATTTGGAAAAAGCCTTGAACCAAGTGCTTGAGGAATTACGCATTCCTGCTCCAAATGAATTTGAAGATTTGGATCTATCTCCGTTGAACTTCAAACCGCATATCGCTCCTCAGAAGTTTGAGGAAATGGTGGAAACTTCTCGTGACTTGATTCGTAATGGTGATATGTTCCAATGCGTGCTCAGCCAGCGTTTCTCAGCAGAAGTTACTGGAAATCCATTTGACTTCTACAGAAATCTCCGCGTGACCAATCCATCTAATTACCTCTATTTCTATGATTTTGGGGATTATCAAATCATCGGTGCCAGTCCAGAAAGTTTGGTTTCTGTCAAAAATGGCATCGTGACAACCAATCCGATTGCAGGAACGCGACCAAGAGGGGCTACGGATGAAGAGGACAAGGCCTTGGCGACTGACCTGCTTTCTGATGAGAAGGAAACAGCAGAACATCGGATGTTAGTAGACTTGGGGCGTAACGATATTGGTCGCATCTCTGAAACTGCTAGTGTTCAAGTCACCAAGTATATGGAAGTGGAGCTCTTCCGCTATGTCATGCATTTGACCAGCGTGGTCAAGGGACGTTTGCTTCCAGAACTCACTGCCATGGATGCCTTGAAAGCTACACTTCCAGCTGGAACAGTTTCAGGAGCACCAAAGATTCGGGCCATGAGACGTATCTATGAACTGGAAACAGAAAAACGAGGCGTATACGCAGGAGCAATCGGCTACTTGTCTGCGACGGGTGATATGGATTTCGCCATTGCCATCCGAACTATGATTCTCAAAAATCAAACAGCCTATGTGCAGGCTGGGGCAGGGATTGTCTACGACTCCATCGCCCAAAACGAATACCAAGAAACCATTAACAAGGCTAAATCTATGACTAGAATTGGAGAACTAAGACCATGATTTTATTGATTGACAACTATGATTCTTTTACCTATAACTTGGCCCAATACATCGGGAATTTTGCAGAGGTGCAGGTTTTGAGAAATGATGATCCCAAGCTGTATGAAGAAGCTGAAAAAGCAGATGGTCTGGTTTTTTCTCCCGGTCCTGGTTGGCCAGTTGATGCTGGAAAGATGGAAGATATGATTCGTGACTTTGCAGGCAAGAAGCCAATTCTAGGTATTTGTTTGGGTCATCAAGCTATTGCAGAAGTCTTTGGTGGGAAGCTAGGCTTGGCTCCAAAAGTTATGCATGGGAAACAGAGCCACATCAGCTTTGAAGCGCCATCTGTTCTCTATCAAGGCATCGAGGATGGTCGTCCAGTCATGCGTTATCACAGTATTTTGATTGAAGAAATGCCAGAAGGCTTTGAAGTTACAGCTCGTTCGACTGATGACCAAGCTATTATGGGAATTCAACACAAAAGCCTGCCGATTTATGGCTTCCAATACCATCCAGAAAGTATCGGAACGCCAGATGGCTTGTCTTCTATTCGGAATTTTATCGAGAAGGTTGTAAAGTGAGGAAACTAGGATGAAAGAGATTATTGAAAAATTAGCAAAATTTGAACATTTATCAGGTGTGGAAATGACGGATGTCATTGAGCGTATCGTAACTGGGCGTGTAACCGAAGCGCAGATTGCTTCTCTCCTCTTGGCTCTTAAGATGAAGGGGGAAACACCTGAAGAACGCACAGCCATTGCTCAAGTCATGAGAGGGCATGCCCAACACATTCCAACTGAAATTCATGATGCTATGGACAACTGTGGTACAGGTGGGGACAAGTCCTTCAGCTTTAACATTTCGACAACTGCAGCCTTTGTCTTGGCTGGTGGCGGCATTCATATGGCTAAGCACGGTAACCGTTCGATTTCTTCTAAATCGGGTTCTGCAGACGTCCTTCAAGCCTTGGGCATCAATCTTGACCTCAAACCAGCTGAACTAGGTAAGGTTTTCGATAAAACTGGAATTGTCTTTCTCTTTGCTAAAAATATGCACCCAGCTATGAAATACATCATGCCAGCTCGTTTGGAGTTGGGAATTCCAACAATTATGAACTTGACTGGTCCACTGATTCACCCAATGGCTTTGGAAACACAGCTTCTTGGTATTAGTCGTCCAGAACTTCTAGAAAGTACAGCTCAGGTTTTGAAAAATATGGGTCGCAAACGTGCCATCGTGGTTGCTGGACCAGAAGGGTTGGATGAAGCTGGCTTGAACGGGACAACCAAGATTGCTCTTCTTGAAAATGGCGAAATCACCTTGTCAAGCTTCACTCCAGAGGATTTGGGGATGGAACGCTACGCTATTGAAGATATTCGTGGAGGGAATGCTCAGGAAAATGCAGAGATTTTGCTTAGTGTTCTTCAAAACGAACCAAGTCCATTCTTGGAAACGACAGTCTTGAATGCTGGTCTTGGTTTCTATGCTAATGGTAAGGTAGCTAGTATCAAGGAAGGGGTTGTCTTGGCCCGTCAAGTAATTGCTAGTGGCAAGGCCCTTGAAAAACTCAGACTGTTACAGGAGTACCAAAAATGAGTCAGGAATTTTTAGCACGAATCTTAGAGCAGAAGGCGCGTGAAGTCGAGCAAATGAAGCTGGAGGAAATCCAGCCCTTGCGCCAGACCTATCGCTTGGCTGACTATTTAAAACAACATCAGGACCGTTTGCAGGTAATCGCTGAGGTCAAGAAGGCTAGCCCTAGTCTGGGAGATATCAATCTCGATGTGGATATTGTGCAACAGGCCCAGACTTATGAAGCGAACGGCGCAGTGATGATTTCGGTTTTGACAGATGAGGTTTTCTTTAAAGGGCATTTGGATTATCTGCGGGAGATTTCCAGTCAGGTACAGATTCCGACGCTCAACAAGGACTTTATCATCGATGAAAAGCAAATCATCCGTGCTCGCAATGCCGGCGCGACAGTCATCTTGCTCATCGTGGCTGCCTTGTCAGAAGAACGCCTCAAGGAACTGTATGACTACGCGACAGAGCTTGGTCTGGAAGTCTTGGTGGAAACTCACAATCTAGCTGAACTAGAGGTGGCCCACAGACTTGGTGCTGAGATTATTGGGGTTAATAACCGCAACTTGACCACCTTTGAAGTCGACTTGCAGACCAGTGTAGACTTGGCTCAGCAGTTTAAGAAAGGTCGCTATTACATTTCTGAATCTGCTATTTTCACAGGGCAGGATGCGGAACGAGTAGCACCATACTTTAACGGAATTTTGGTGGGAACAGCTCTCATGCAGGCAGAGGATGTGGCTCAAAGAATCAAGGAGTTGCAGATTGACAAAGGTTAAGATTTGTGGATTATCGACCAAAGAAGCGGTAGAAACAGCCGTATCAGCAGGGGCAGACTATATCGGTTTTGTCTTCGCACCCAGTAAAAGACAGGTGACCTTGGAAGAGGCTACAGAGCTGGCAAAGCTCATTCCTTCCGATGTAAAAAAAGTTGGCGTATTTGTTTCACCAAGTCGAGAAGAATTGCTAGAAGCGATTGAAAAGGTTGGCTTGGACTTGGTTCAAGTTCATGGTCAGGTAGCGGATGACTTGTTTGAGGATTTGCCTTGTGCCAGCATTCAGGCTGTGCAGGTGGATGGAGATGGTCATGTCCCCAATTCTCGGGCAGATTATCTACTCTTTGATGCTCCTGTGGCTGGGAGTGGCCAGACCTTTGACTGGGGTCAACTGGATACGACAGGACTAGCTCAACACTTCTTTATTGCAGGTGGGCTTAAGGAAGACAATGTAGTAAAAGCAATTCAACACTTCACTCCCTATGCAGTGGATGTATCAAGCGGAGTGGAGACAGATGGACAAAAAGATCAGGAAAAGATTAGAAGATTTATAGAGAGGGCAAAGAATGGCATATCAAGAACCAAATAAAGATGGATTTTACGGAAAATTCGGTGGACGTTTTGTCCCAGAAACATTGATGACAGCAGTTTTGGAGTTGGAGAAGGCCTACCGTGAAAGTCAGGCAGACCCAAGTTTCCAAGAGGAATTAAACCAACTCTTGCGCCAGTATGTAGGACGTGAAACGCCTCTTTACTACGCAAAAAACTTGACCCAGCATATCGGCGGAGCCAAGATTTATCTCAAACGGGAAGACCTCAACCATACAGGGGCTCACAAGATTAATAATGCCTTGGGACAGGTTCTTCTGGCTAAACGCATGGGCAAAAAGAAAATCATCGCTGAAACTGGTGCTGGTCAGCACGGTGTGGCAACTGCAACAGCTGCGGCCCTCTTTAACATGGAATGTACCATCTATATGGGTGAGGAAGATGTCAAACGCCAAGCCCTTAACGTCTTCCGTATGGAGCTTTTGGGAGCCAAGGTTGAGGCTGTGACTGATGGTTCGCGCGTGCTCAAGGATGCGGTTAATGCAGCCCTTCGTTCATGGGTGGCTAATATCGATGATACCCACTATATCCTTGGTTCTGCCTTGGGGCCTCATCCTTTCCCAGAAATCGTTCGTGACTTCCAAAGTGTCATCGGTCGAGAGGCTAAACAACAGTACCGTGACTTGACAGGTCAAGATTTACCAGATGCCCTAGTAGCCTGTGTTGGTGGTGGTTCTAATGCCATTGGTCTCTTCCATCCATTTGTAGAAGATGAGTCAGTAGCCATGTATGGAGCTGAAGCAGCTGGACTTGGTGTGGATACAGAGCATCACGCAGCGACCTTGACCAAGGGACGTCCAGGTGTTCTCCACGGTTCGCTTATGGATGTGCTCCAAGATGCACATGGACAAATCTTAGAAGCCTTTTCTATCTCAGCAGGTTTGGACTATCCTGGTATCGGTCCAGAACACTCTCACTACCACGATATCAAACGTGCCAGCTATGTTCCTGTGACAGATGAGGAAGCCTTGGAAGGATTCCAACTCTTGTCTCGTGTGGAAGGAATTATCCCAGCCTTGGAATCAAGCCACGCCATCGCCTTTGCAGTGAAATTGGCCAAAGAACTCGGGCCAGACAAGTCTATGATTGTCTGCCTGTCCGGTCGTGGGGATAAGGATGTAGTCCAAGTCAAAGACCGCTTGGAAGCAGATGTAGTAAAGAAGGGAGAAGCCCATGCCTAAGACACTAACAGAAAAATTGAACGCTATCAAAGCAACTGGAAAAGGAATTTTTGTTCCTTATATCATGGCTGGAGACCATGAGAAAGGTTTGGATGGTCTCGCTGAAACAATCCACTTTTTAGAAGATTTGGGTGTTTCAGCCATTGAAGTGGGTATTCCCTTTTCAGACCCTGTTGCAGATGGACCTGTTATCGAAGAAGCAGGCTTACGCAGTCTAGCACACGGGACTTCGACACAAGCTTTGGTTGAAACCTTGAAAACCATTCAAACAGAGGTTCCGCTGGTCATCATGACCTACTTCAACCCCCTCTTTCAGTACGGTGTTGAGAAATTTGTCAAAGATTTGGCAGATACAGCAGTTAAGGGCTTGATTATCCCAGACCTGCCTCATGAACATGCCAACTTTGTAGAGCCTTATTTGGCAGACACAGACATTGCCTTGATTCCCCTAGTTAGTTTGACAACAGGACTTGAGCGCCAAAAAGAGTTGATTGAAGGAGCAGAAGGCTTTGTCTATGCCGTTGCCATAAATGGAGTGACAGGAAAATCAGGCAATTACCGTGCAGACTTGGACAAGCACTTGGCACAATTGCATCAAGTGGCCGATATCCCAGTCTTGACAGGTTTTGGCGTATCTAGTCAAGCCGATGTGGAACGCTTCAATGCGGTGTCAGATGGCGTTATCGTCGGTTCGAAAATTGTAAAAGCTCTCCACCAAGGAGAGCCGATTGAGGACTTTATCAAACAAGCAGTAGCTTACCAAAAATAATCACACAAGTAGCAAGTAAGAGGAAAGGCACAAAAGGAAGTCTTTCCTTTTTCTTTTGCGAAAGAAAGGCTAAAATCCCTGCCGCAGAAGCAAACTGGATCAAGATGAGTAATTCGGTCGCGCTAAAGACGAGAGCACAAGAAGCCAGAAAGAGAAAATCCCCTGCGCCCATGCGAATATCGATAAAATGGGCTATGATTCCTAGAACAAGGAAGAAGAGCATAATCAGACTCCAACCACAGAAAGCCATGAGGATTAGATGGAACGTCAGCCAGACTAGTAAGGGATATTCCTGATGGCGAAAGTCGTAGATGCCCAAGGTCAAACCAGCAGTGATTAGGATGACTTGACCCAAGGAAATCCACCCCCAAGACCAAGCTAGAAAGAGGAGTCCTAAGCCTAGTTCAAAGAGGGCATACCAGAATGGATAGCGAATCTTGCAGTAGCGACAGCGAAAACGATTAACCACCTGCGAAAGGATAGGAATCAAATCTAGCGGACGCAAGCGAGTTTGACAGGAAT
>CAUQPD010000041.1:0-12642 GCA_963519935.1 uncultured Streptococcus sp. | reverse complement strand
CACTGTTCTTGTTTTTATACTCAATGAAAATCAAAGAGCAAACTAGGAAGCTAGCAGCAAGCTGCTCAAAGCACTGCTTTGAGGTTGCAGATAAAACTGACGAAGTCAGTAACATATATACGGCAAGGCGAAGCTGACGTGGTTTGAAGAGATTTTCGAAGAGTGTTAAGTCGTATAAATCGTCGATGCGGTCGCAATAGTATGCCACTGGTTGGCTGTAGTTGCTGCGAAATCCTTGTCTGCGTAGAAGTCAGTAAATGGTAGGATTTCAACTTCTAGCTCGTCGATGCGGTCAATCTGCCCTGCTAGATAAGTTTCGATGCGGCTTTCTGCTCGTTTGAACCGTTGCAAGAGTCCGCCCATACGGATATCGACTGTATCCAAGCCAAAGACCTTGTTTTCTTTCAACCATTGGTGGCTAAAGAGAGCATGGAAGTGTTCAATCTCACTTCTGAGTTTTGGTAATTCTTGTTGAGCAATCTCTTGCAGGCTTGCTTTATCATCTGCTTGATAAGCTTGACGAATTCGTCTTCCTACATCAACCTTACTACTTAAAATAGCATTCAACTGAGCCTGAGTTTCAAAGAGGTAAGAGTAGGCGCCAGCTTTTTCTTTGATTTCAGCAAGGGTCTCCGCAGCATGCGCGAAGTGTGGCTTGTCCTGTTCAGGTGTCATGTGCTTGTCAAGAATTGGGCAGAGAACATCCTGATAAAAGGCATAGCGGTTGGGATTAATACCACTGAGATTGTCTGGTAGATCTGGCAAGAGGTTGGCCAGGTCAATCTGCATAAAGTCCTCAACTGATAGACCCGTATTGGTCTTGAAGTGTGCAGACAAACGGTCTAGGTCATTGCGGTAGCAGAGTTCTGCCCAGATTTGCAAGCTGGGTAGGATAGAAAACTGGGCTGTCTCGCCACCATTGTCCCCCCAACCAGTTACGATGACTTCTTTGATCTGATTAGCACGACAGGCTTTATTGGCCTCGATAGCCACTAGACGGCTGAAATGGTTGTGTGGGGTAAAACCAATCCACTTCCAAGCACCACCTGCAAAGGCGATATCTTGGCTAATCTTGTGGTGATTGCAGAAATTACGATTGTACTTTTCTTCGCTATCTTGGTAATAATCCCAATAAACCAAGGTTACACGATCTTTGAGACGGTCTAGGTAGACACGAGTTTCCTCAGGAATTTCCACATCGCGGTCGTACTGGCCATCTGCTGACATGAGTTTGAAGAACATGTCGCTCCACATCTGGCAGTGGAAACCATATTTGTCAGCAATATCCAGCACGCGCTCCAAGTGTTGACACATGAGGAGACTACGGTCTACAACACCGTTCAAGATGAGGTAGCGTCCCAAACCAACCAAGTGGGCTTCGTCCATCCCGATATTGACCTTGCGAGTCTGCAGTTTAGATAGAGTGGCAAACATGCCATCAATCAGGTCATAAACCTTTTCTTCGCCAATAAGGAGAATGTCCTCTACATCACGGAGTTCTTGCACTTCCTTAACACCCCATTTGACGAAGGCTGATAAGTGGGCCAAGGTCTGGATACAAGGCACAAAGGTCATATCAAACTGCTGGGCATAGGCTTCGATTTCCTGTAACTCTTCAGCTGAATAAGCCCCACGGAAGTAACCAAAGTAAGGTTGCCCCTCAATCTGGTAGGTGTCTTCCATGTAAAGCTCAAATGTTGAGTAGCCCATGAGTGCCAAGACCTCAATCATCTGCTTGGCAGAAGCCACATTGAGCACCGCATTTCGAGAACAGTCTGCCATGTAGGCCAAATCTTCATAAGCAGCCTGTTCTTCAAGGTCTACCTTATCCCCTTCTACTAGAGCTGTTGCCAATAAGGACAAGGCGCGGTAAAGTTGGTGAGGTTTGCGATAAGTCAGTTGATAGTGCCCTCCCTCACCCTTGATAGAGATAGAGGCTTGGTCAGACTGAGCGACTGCTACCTCTACATCTGCTAGCGAAATATGCTTTTTAAGCAACTCTAATGCTTGCTCTTGTTTGGGACTAAGTCCTGTAAAAATTACCATTGATTTTCCTCCTGCAGCCAGTTGACAAGGGCACCATAGAGATTGGCATCTGCATGATAGGTGCAAGCTTGGATAACTGGTGCGACCGTGTATTCTTCGTAGGTTTCGACAAATTCATCGACAGCTTTTTTGACACCTTGGATAAAATCTGGATTTTGACTGATAGAGCCTCCCAGACTAATGACATCTGGATCGATCAGATACTGGATATTGAGCAAGCCTTGAGCCAGATTACGGTTCATACGCAAAATAGCTTCTTGGCAAAGAGCATTGCCAGCTGCAGCCTCTTGGTAAATCTTGCGACCGTCCCAGTCAGTCTGACCAGATTTTTCAATTACGTAGCGAACCATGTTTCCTGTAGAAGCTAATAGTGACCAGTTGTTGAGTTTTTCAGCTGGTTCAATGATTGTCATGTAGCCAAACTCACCACCTAAGCCGTGGCGACCACGGTGAAGTTTGCCATTGATAATCATAGCTCCGCCAATTCCTGTCCCAATCACGACACAGGCTGCATTTTCAATCTCTGGGTGAGCCAGCAGTTCACTAAGTCCAACACAGTTGGCATCATTTTCTAGATGGATAGGGAGTTGATGATGAGCAAGAGTCTCATACCAAGAAAAGCCATGGATGTAAGGTACGGCACTGATTCCCTCAATCACACCTGTTTCTTGATTGACCGCGCCTGGAACGCTCATGGCAATGCCCTTATAATCTTTCTCTGCCAAGCATTTGTCTAGCCAAGTCAGTAAATCCTCCAAGTTTTCTGGCGTCGGAGTACTTGTCTTATCTAGTATTTTTCCATCAGGAGTCAGACTGGCAAACTTAATCCCAATCCCTCCGATATCAATGGTTGCAATGGTCATTGTTCTTTCCATAAAAAGGGGCGAATCAGTAGTTAGTCCTTACTCTTTCGCCCCTCCTTTCTATCTCATAGTATTAGTTATCAAACACTTTAAAACTGTTAAATGTCTTCTTTTTTGATCAATTCTGTGCGAATTTCTTGTGGCGCTAAGAGTCCTGAATGAACTGGATATGGTCGCTCAAGTAAGTCAAGAATGGTTTGTTGGTGTTCAGATATGCGCACATTTTCTTGGCTCATATTGTAGTAACGGAAAACATATCCTTCTTCATTTTCAGCTACCTTAAAGGCTGTCGGGCAGACTTGTGGTAAGCTGAGCGCCGCATGGCTCAAGAGGCTGCCAGTCGCTGCCACACTTCCTTCTTGTTTAGCGACCTGAAGACTAGTGAATGGTGTTTGAAAGGCTTTGGCACGACGGAAAGCGGAGAAGCGTTCCCCTGCTTGGTGGCACTCAAGTGTAAACTCAACTTCAAACTCACGCAAGCATTGAGCCTCTGGTGTTGGGAAGTAACCCCAGTCACCTAACTCACCTGAGGCACGAAGAATGGTCACTGCAATGGTGTCGTCTCCAAGGATTTCATACTCGTGCAATCCTTTATTGGCCACTGTCACCCCTTTTTCATCATCATATAGACTGACAAAGGCTTGTTGGTGTTGAGGATTTTCAGGATTTTCCCATGAAGTTGCTGGTTTATTTGGTCGTGTCACCACCTCATAAATGCTTTCAGAATCATTGCTTGGACGCGTATTATGAGTCTTGACCAAGAGACGGATACGGTGGTCCTTGGCTGTGTTAGTAAAGCGAGTCTTGAAGCGGATTTGTGGATTGTCAACAAAGACGGTCATCTCTGTTTCCAGAGGAAGGGTTGTCAATTCTTCTGAGCGTCCAGCTTCACGCGTCATAAACTCGATGATGCCTCTTTGTTCTGCATCCAGTTTTTCGTCTGCACTTACTGGAATTGTCAATTCATGCTTGAGCAAGATCTTGGCAAAACGAGCTGTATTTTCCAAGACTTCACAGCCTTTGAGTTCTGCGTAGATAGGCTCTGTTCCTTTTGGTTGGAAGTAGATGTACTCATTTCCAATGTCACCACGGTCTTCAAAGCGAATAACATCTTCATAAGCTTCATGAGTTGTCTTGTCGTAGACCGTGATGTTTTCATCCACACTGACCGTTACAAATGGCGTATCAATCACTCCATTTTGGTAAATACCGTCACGGCCTTCTTGTTCTCCTTCAAGCAATTGGAAGGTTGTCCAAGAGAGAGGGGCTAGATGAACAGGGACTGTCACGCGCACTTGTCGAGCGATACGAGCTTGACGGAACTTGTCTTTTGGCAAATCATACTCAAAATTAGCTCCCAGATCTTCGATTTTCGCTTCTACAGCATGGCCTTCCAAGTCTTCGACACGATAGTTTGGCAAGGTCAAGGCTGCCATTTTCTTGTAGCCTTCTGTTGGGTGCAATTCCTTGAAATCACAAATCGCCATATCAATCACGGTGCTGACCGTATCAACCTTGTCATGCAAACCTGTGTTAATGACAGTAAAGAGATGGTCGCTTTGCGCTTCATGAGTTGCAATTTTGCCCTTCCACTCGTTGAGAAGATTGGTCTTAACGA
Organism: uncultured Streptococcus sp.; assembly: GCA_963519935.1. Lineage (GTDB taxonomy): Bacteria > Bacillota > Bacilli > Lactobacillales > Streptococcaceae > Streptococcus. The sequence continues at coordinate 8,115 of CAUQPD010000041.1, read as the reverse complement.
AGTTTCCGACTTGGTTGACCTTGGCAAAACGCGTTTCCATCTCACGGTGAACTTCGTCAATACTACAGCCACAGATACTGTCATGTGGCGCATTTTGTAGAAGGACTTTCCAAGCATAGGTCAACTGGTCCTTGTGGTTGTGCCCACCAGTGATGACAGTCAATGGCTCCACTACTTGTTCTAGGAGGTTGCTATTTTCTTGGAAAGCTTGTTTGAGGTAAATACGGGATGAAGAAGTGTTAGCAAGTGTATACCAACCGTCTGTTTCTTGACTGGTCAACTCACCTGTAACCGTAGATAGTTGCTCAGGCAGAGCACTTTCTACTGCATGAACATAGTCATCAAAGGAACTATGCACAAAGGTCACATCTGGGAAGAGTTCATTGGCCACACGAATGGCTTCACTCAGATTCCTCTGTACAGGCTGGTGGTCACATCCGTTCATCATCAACCATTGATTGGTCGAAGCGTAGTCACGCACGTCTGATAGTTTTTGTTTCCAAAAGGCCAGGGCTTCATCCTTATCAACAGGGATTTCATTCCCGTTACTGTACCAGTTGGCAAAGAGGATACCGAGGACACGACTTCCGTCTGCACCCTGCCAGTACATTTCTGAAAACTGGGAAGTAAACTGCTCATCTTCGAGGACTTGGTTATCAAATCCAATCGGCTTCACACCACGACCAAAGGCTGCCACGTGAATGCCTGATTTTTGAAGGATTTGAGGCGCTTGTCCCATATTTCCAAAGGTATCTGGGAAGTAACCAATCTGGGTTGATTTGCCCCATTTTGCACATTCTGCTTGACCAATCAAGGTATTGCGGACATTGGCTTCACTTGAAATCAAGTAGTCATCCTGCAAGATGTAAAAAGGACCAATTTTGAGTTTGCCTTGGTCGATGTAACGTTGGACTTTGTCGCGATTTTCAGGGCGAATTTCCAAGTAGTCATCAAGGACAATAGTTTGTCCATCCAAGTGGAAACTCTTGAACTCAGGGTCATTTTCAAAAAGGTCAAAAAGATTATCAAATAATTCCACCAACTGCATACGGTGGCTTTCAAAAGGTAAGTACCACTCACGGTCCCAGTGACTATGTGAGATAATATGTACAACAACATTTTCCATGAAGTAAAACCTCATTCTAACTTAAATTTTAACGTTTTAAATGTAAAGGTGTGATTCTGACACGAATCGGTGAAACTAAAGCGCGCTCCTTATACTCAATAAAAATCAAAGAGCAAACTAGGAAGCTAGCCACAGTCTGCTCAAAGCACTGCTTTGAGGTTGTGGATAAACTGACGAAGTCAGCTCAAAACACTGTTTTGAGGTTGCAGATAGAACTGACGAAGTCAGTAACATCTATACGGCAAGGCGAAGCTGATGTGGTTTGAAGAGATTTTCGAAGAGTATTAGCGAATATCTAGATAATCCAAAACCAATTCACAAAACATCATGTTGGCCCAAGAGAACCATTCACGTGAGTAAAGCGTTGGGTCATCCACGTGGAAGCTTTCATGCATGACACCTGTACCACCGTCGCAGGCAACGAGCTGATCCAGCAAGAATTTCTTCTCTGCCTTATCTCTTGTTGTCAAACCTTGGATAGAAAGGGCAATCGGCCAGATATAGCGATAGAAGGTATGAGAACTTCCGAGACCGCTAGCGTATTCTCCTTGGTAAAAATATGGATTTTCAGGGCTCAGAATGGTACGGCGTGTGGCTTGGTAAACCTCATCGTCAATCGCACAGTAACCAAGATATGGAGCAGCCAGTAGACTTGGTACGTTTGGATCATCCATGATGCTAGCATTTCCTAGACCATCCACTTCAAAGGCGTAAATCCTTTCTCCCTTGCTGTTGGTTGTATAGGCATAGTTTTCGATGCCTTCTTGAATCTCTGCTTGGAGACGCTTAGCGTCTGCGATAATACTCTCGCTATCAGCTAGATTCAATTCTGCAAAGATTTCTTGGACATAACCCAAGACAACGACTGCAAACATATTGGATGGAATCAAGTAGCTATACTGACAGCAGTCATCACTCGGGCGAAAGGCTGACCAGGTCATACCTGTCACTGCAAAGGCAGGTCCAAAGCCATCATTTACCAAGGTGTCTTCCCTGCGGTCCGTATCACGGACAAAACGATAAGGTGAATTCTTGTGGTCTTGTTCCACTGTCCACAGATGAAGAATTTCCTTGGTCGCTACGGCAAAAGTCTCATCAAACTGACTGGTCTCTCCAGTCTCTTTCCAGAGGAGATAAGCCAACTGCAAAGGATAGCAAAGAGAGTCCACTTCGTACTTGCGTTCCCAAATCCAGCCATTAAGGTCTGTATGGTCAGTCTCGTGGTGCCCCTTCCAATTCTCCTCAATGTTAAAGGAGTTGGCATACGGATCTTTGAGTACTAGGGTCATTTGACGCTTGACCAAACCTGCAATGGTCTGACGCAAGAGAGGATCTTTTTTTGCCACATGCAGGTAGGGTCTAAGTTGGGCTGTCGAATCCCGAAGCCACATGGCAGGAATATCCCCTGTGAGTACAAAGGTTGAACCATCTTCTAAGATCTCAACCGTATTGTCCAAGGTGTCGGTGTAGCAACGCTCAAAGACATCCACCCACTCCGGATGGTCCTTGGCACGCTCTGCTACTTCATCTAGCCATTCTCTAACAATTTCTTTCGAATAAATCATCGTGCAGTTTCCTCTTTCAAACAAGTTTCATGTTCAGTATATAGTTTTTGAGACAGAAAATACATACACAAATGATAGTCATTTTTCTACAAAATTGCTTACTTTCGAACCCCATATCTAAAGGTCTCATTTTTCTGATATAATGTAGAAAAACAGCTAAAGGAAATACCATGAAACCACTACTTGAAACCATCGATACCCGCTTTGGTACTGCTAGCAAGCATGCCTTTTCTCGGGGAAATACCCTGCCTTACACGGGCGTTCCTTTTGGGATGAATTATTTTGTGCCCCAGACCAGTGACCAGGAGGGAGCTTGGTTCTTCGATCCGCATCTGCCCATCTTTCAGGGGATTCGCTTAACCCACCAGCCCAGTCCTTGGATTGGGGACTATTCTTGGCTCCTTCTGACACCTGTCACAGGTCAGCCTGGGGGAAACAGTCTCTTTCACCGCCAGTCTTCTTATGATATAGATAAAGCTTGCTTCCAGCCTCACTATTTGAAACTCTTTTCTCTGCGCTATCAGATTGAAACCCAGCTCACACCGACTTGCTACGGCGCTTCTATTCGTTTGGAGCAAAAGCAAGGCAAAGCCCTCTCCCTCTATCTTCATGCAGCAGATGAACTGACAGTGGAGCAAGTAGATAAGCGGACTCTTTCCCTACGACAAGAAGGTAAAACTGAGACTACCAAAAATCCACTGATACTGTTTACCGCCCTACAAATAAATACGGATATTCTTGCTGTCAACCAAGAAGGCGGAGACTGGCGAATTGACCTGACAGATAGTCACGCCGAAATTCAGCTAGCAACTTCTTTTATCTCTCCTTCTCAAGCTCTGCTTAATCTACCTCAAAAGGACTTTGATAGCTGTAAAGCCAGTGCACAAGCAGACTGGGAAAATCTCCTCCACCGTTTTGATATCGTGGAGACAGGGGAAACCGACCGGACCTTCTTTGACCACTGCCTTTACAGACTCTTCCTCTTCCCACAGACTTTTTATGAGGTTGATGAATCAGGGCAAGCCATCCACATGGATCTGGCTACTGGTACTGTCAAACCCGGCGTCCTCTTTAGCAACAATGGTTTCTGGGATACCTTCCGCACCACCTTTCCCCTCTTTGCCCTTATCATACCGGAACACTATCACCGCTTTCTAGAAGGTTTCCTCAATAGCTACCGTGATACTGGATTCCTGCCAAAATGGCTGGCTCCAGATGAACGTGGTATGATGCCTGGTACTCTATTGGACGGCATTATCGCAGATAGCGCCTGCAAGGATATGGCTCCCGACTTGGAAGAAGAACTCCTCCAAGCCATGCTGGAGACAGCCACCAAATCCGACCCTCTCGGCATCAATGGTCGCCACGGACTAACCCAATACCAAGAGCTTGGCTACCTCTCTACCGACCACCACGAAAGCGTCAGCCACACTCTAGACTACGCCTATAGTGACTTTTGTATCGCTAGCTGTGCCGAAAAGCTTGGTCAGAATGACATCGCGGAAACTTATAGAACTGCGTCTCAAAATTTCCGTCATCTCTTTGACTCTGAGACAGGCTATATGCGTGCGCGAGATCGTCAAGGCAACTTCCGTCCTGACTTCTCTCCTTACAGTTGGGGACGAGACTACGCCGAATGTTCTACCATTCAAGCGACTTTTGGCGTTCTCCACGACATCCCAGGCTTAATCCAGCTTATGGGCGGAAAAGAAGCCTTCAGCCACTATCTTTTGAAATCCTGTCAGGGTGCTCCCCTCTTTGAAACCACCGGCTATGGTTACGAGATTCACGAGATGAGCGAGATGGCTACCGCTCCTTTTGGGCAAATCGCCATTTCCAACCAACCTAGCTTCCACATCCCTTATCTCTTTCGCTACAGCGACTACCCTGACTACACTGCTCTACTCATCAAAACCTTGCGTCAGAAAGCCTTTCACCCCAGCTGGCAAGCCTATCCTGGCGACGAAGACAATGGCAGTCTCTCGGCTTGGTACATCTGGTCAGCTCTTGGATTCTACCCGATCTGTCCGGGCAAACCAAGTTACGATCTCGGAATCCCTCTCTTTGACCATCTCCGTATCTACCTAGCTAAGGAAAATAAATGGCTGGATATCCATGCCGAGCAAAATCACAGCCATTTCAACTTTGTAAAAGAATGCCGATTGGACAAGACCATAGTATCTAGCATTCAACACCAAGACCTCTTGAAAGCTGAGCAACTGACCTTCACCCTCAGCTGGCTACCAAATCACTCCTAACCAAAAGAACCTTTGCATCGCGCAAAGGTTCTTCTTTTATGAAACTTGGACCTGAAGCTGGTCAACCAGCTGCCCATCTACCATCAAATTCAGATAAAAGTCCAAGGTTTTATCTCCTGCAAAATACAAGGTTGGTAGCGTTAGCCTTTTTTCAGTCTCGCCAACTTGAAACGCAAGGACTTGAATCTCGTCCCGATAGGCGACACCATGCACACCCGTCCCTGGTTGAATCGAAATCTTAGCTTCTAAAGGACTGCTAGATTCTATGCGCTTCACTGTAAAGTGGACATTTTCTCCCTTGGTCACAGCTAGACTTTTTTCTGAAAACTCTAGTTGCTGAACAGCTTCTTTTTTCGACAAGGTAGGTGTTTTATAGAGTGAAATTTTGGTCAACAAAGGCAAAGCCTGTGCCTCTGTAATGATCACGCGTATCTTCTGCGCCTCAACGACTGATCCTCGTAAGAGACGTTTGTAGCCAACAGTATAACCAGAGCCAAACTCCTTCCAGGCACCATCCAACTCTACCTGAACATGGAAAGCAGCGATGCGTTGCCCCAACTTCAAATCTTCTCTCAGCTCGATCACATCAAAAGTTTTAGGAGATCCTAAATCGAGCTCTAATTGGATTGGCAACTCTGCATCACTTGCCCAAGAACTAGCCTCCAGTCCATCTGTCAGATGATGACAAGCAAAGTCTGGTGATAGAGCAGGGCCAGATACCTTGGCTCCCAGAGCCAAATCCTCTTTATAGAGTTCGTCACGGTAGACAGCAAATTCATACAGTCGCCGGATATCCTTTTCGTCAAAGAGTCCATCTTGGTTCGGTGGGATATTAAGCAAGAGTGGAGTTCCCCGCCCTACCGAGTGAAAGTAGATTTCGACCAACTCCTCGAGAGATTTGGGATCCTGATCCTCATGGTAAAACCAGCCTGGCCGAAGAGAAACATCTGCCTCACCGATTGAAAACAGCGTTCCCGAGGGGTCTCCGTGCTGTAGATAATCTAATTCCGCCTCTGTCCCCAACTGATTTGGTTTGACTTTTTGCCACAAGGGGTCCCCTGCATAGCCTCGTTCATTTCCAATCCAGCGGATACTGGTCCCTTCAGTTGAGAAAATCAAACAATCGCCCTGCAAGTCACGAATGGTTTCAAACCAAGCCTCAAACTCATAGTTGACCTTCTGGGCCCCTTCGCCTCGAGCACCATCCATCCACACCTCAGCGAACTTACCGACATTCCCATAGGCAGGATTTGATAAAATTTCCTTCAATTGAGCCAGATAGTAGGCATTGTAATCCGCTTCTCGGTCCACGTGATAGAGGGGACTGTGAGCATCCCAAGGAGATAAATACACTCCCATATCCATGTCAAACTCAGTCGCAGCTTGGGAAACCTCAAGGAGCAAGTCCCCCTTTCCATCCCTCCAAGGGCTAGCCTTGACCGAATAATCTGTATGTGCTGTCGGGTAGAGGACAAAACCATCGTGGTGCTTGACCACCAAAATCAGCTTTTTAAAACCTGTTTCTTTGAGTACCCGAACCCATTCACGCGCATCTAACTTGGTCGGGTTAAAACGCATAGGATCCTCTTGCCCACTTCCCCATTCCTGGTCATAAAAGGTATTGGGGCCAAAATGGATAAAGGCAGCTAGTTCATCCTCTAAATAAGCTAGTTGGGCCTGACTTGGTAATGGCCCATGTGGTTTTATGTTCGTCATCATCTCATATCTCTTTCTCTTGTTCACAAAGTTATCCACAACTTGTGGATAAGAAAACATGCCTAAAAACTAGTTTCTCCAAAATCCAGCCCTTAGACTTGGAAGCCTTCACCCTAAACATACCTTTGTCAAATGGCTCTGTACTAAGGTTTTTACTAGCTCTCTAGCAAGTTACTAATATACGGAACTATTATCAGAATACTTCAACACCATGGATTAGATATCATTCTTCCTCAGACTTATCCACAGACTGTGAATAAACTATTGTTCCAGACCGCTCTCTCCTTGACTATAACAAAAAGCGATAGCAGCGTCAATATGACTAAGATGCCTTCCTAAATCCCCTGAAAAGATTCTATAATTTGTACAATCGTAGCTTTTGCATTCGTCAGCTAGTTAGAAGCAGCCAGTAGAAAATGACTTCTTTACCACATTGTGAGCAGCACAGCTGTGGTACTATAATACCTAACAATCTAATCATTTCTAGCAAAAAATCCCGCAGATTTGCGGGATTCTCTCTTGCATCAATGCGCCAACATTTCTTGGGCGATTTCTTGGCCAGATAGGTTATCTGGGTAGTAGGTTGGCCAGTTATCCATCTCTTCAAAGAGGGCTTCTTGGCTTGTGCCTCCAAAGAAGATATGGAAATGTTCTGCCTTAACTGGGGCGATATTGTGGTCACTAAACTGAACATACTTGAACTGTCCAGCGTCCGCATCTGTGGCTTCAAAGAGGAAGCGCACGCCACGATTGCCTTTCTTATAAGTCAAGATTTTCTTGCCGACATACTTGTAGGTGAATTTCTTGCTTTGGCCACCTTGAACAAATTCCATAGTATTATCCGTAATGTTGATCTTGGTCACATCTGTCTGATAGCCTTTTCTATAGTAGGCCTTGTACTCATCCTTGGTCATCTTGCCAGTCAACTTAGCCTTGTAGTCAAAGACTTGATCAAAGGTCCCATCTTCAAGGAAAGGATAGACCGACTGCCAGTTGCCTACATAGTCACTCAAGGTACGGTCTTTGACATCTGCATCCTCAAAGTAACCATTGTGAACTGTCTTGGTATTTTCTTCCTTCTCTGGCTCGATTTCCGGTCCTTCTTGGTCCGTTGTCTGTTTCAAAGCCTTGAGGTTTTTCTCCATCACGGAGATATAGTCCTCACCAGCCTTAGTTGCTTCTTCTGTTAGACTTTCTAGCGGATTGAGCACGTCTAGTTTGACACCTGTTTCTTTTGAAAGTGTATTAGCTAGGGCTTGTGAGGCATTTTCTTCAAAGTAGATATAAGAAATCTTGTTTTTCTTAATATACTCTGTCAATTCTGCCAAACGTGCTGCTGATGGTTCTGCATCTGGTGAGAGACCTGAGATGGATACTTGCTTGAGACCGTAGTCTAAGGCAAGGTAGTTAAAGGCAGCGTGCTGGGTCACAAAGCTCTTTTGTTTGGCTT
>CAUQPD010000040.1:0-12726 GCA_963519935.1 uncultured Streptococcus sp. | reverse complement strand
CCTCTAAGATGTATAAGGGAAATGTTATTGCCGAATTTGATGAATTTATCAATCCTGGGCATCCCTTATCAGCCTTTACTACTGAATTAACAGGTATTACAGACGATCATGTCAAAAATGCCAAACCACTGGAACAAGTTTTACAAGAATTCCAAGAGTTTTGCAAGGATACAGTCTTAGTCGCCCACAATGCTACCTTTGACGTTGGCTTTATGAATGTCAACTATGAGCGTCATGGTCTGCCTAAGATTAGCCAGCCAGTTATCGATACGCTGGAGTTTGCTAGAAATCTCTATCCTGAGTATAAACGTCATGGTTTGGGGCCTTTGACTAAGCGTTTTGGTGTAGCACTTGAACACCACCACATGGCCAACTACGATGCGGAAGCTACTGGTCGTTTGCTTTTCATCTTTATCAAAGAGGTAGCAGAAAAACATGGTGTGACCGATCTAGCTAGACTAAACATTGATTTGATTAGTCCAGACTCTTATAAAAAAGCTCGGATTAAGCATGCGACTATCTATGTCAAGAATCAAGTTGGTTTAAAAAATATTTTTAAGCTGGTTTCTTTGTCCAATACCAAGTACTTTGAAGGAGTACCACGAATTCCGAGAACGGTTCTAGATGCCCATCGGGAGGGCTTGATTTTTGGGTCGGCTTGCTCGGAAGGTGAAGTTTTCGATGCGGTCGTTTCCCAAGGTGTGGATGCGGCGGTTGAGGTGGCCAAGTATTATGACTTTATTGAGGTCATGCCACCAGCTATCTATGCTCCCTTGATTGCCAAGGAGCAGGTTAAGGATATGGAGGAACTCCAGACTATTATCAAGAGTTTGATAGAGGTTGGGGATCGTCTTGGTAAGCCTGTTCTAGCTACGGGAAATGTCCACTATATCGAACCGGAAGAAGAGATTTACCGTGAAATTATCGTACGTAGTTTGGGGCAAGGAGCTATGATTAACCGAACCATCGGTCATGGTGAACATGCCCAACCAGCTCCTCTTCCGAAAGCTCATTTTCGAACGACTAATGAGATGTTGGATGAATTTGCCTTCTTGGGCGAAGATCTAGCACGCAAATTGGTTATTGAAAATACCAGTGCCTTGGCAGAAATTTTTGAGCCTGTTGAGGTTGTTAAAGGTGACTTGTATACACCTTTCATCGACAAGGCTGAAGAAACGGTCGCTGAGTTGACCTATAAGAAAGCTTTTGAGATTTATGGAAATCCGCTGCCAGATATTGTTGATTTGCGGATTGAAAAAGAATTAACTTCCATTCTGGGGAATGGATTTGCCGTGATTTATCTGGCATCGCAGATGCTGGTGCAACGTTCCAACGAACGGGGCTACTTGGTGGGTTCTCGTGGATCTGTCGGTTCCAGTTTCGTTGCGACCATGATTGGGATTACGGAGGTTAATCCTCTCTCTCCTCACTATGTCTGTGGTCAGTGTCAGTACAGCGAGTTTATCACCGATGGTTCTTATGGTTCAGGTTTTGATATGCCCAATAAGGATTGTCCAAACTGTGGTCATAAACTTAACAAAAATGGACAGGATATTCCTTTCGAGACCTTCCTTGGTTTTGATGGAGACAAGGTTCCCGATATTGACTTGAACTTCTCGGGAGAAGATCAGCCTAGCGCCCACTTGGATGTACGTGATATCTTTGGTGAGGAATATGCCTTCCGTGCAGGAACGGTTGGTACGGTGGCTGCTAAGACTGCCTATGGATTTGTAAAGGGCTACGAGAGAGACTATGGGAAGTTTTATCGTGATACAGAGGTGGAACGTCTTGCCCAAGGTGCAGCTGGTGTCAAGCGCACAACGGGACAACACCCGGGGGGAATTGTTGTTATTCCTAACTACATGGATGTTTACGACTTTACGCCTGTTCAGTATCCAGCGGATGACGTGACGGCTGAATGGCAGACGACTCACTTTAACTTCCACGATATCGATGAGAATGTCCTCAAACTCGATGTGCTGGGACATGATGATCCGACCATGATTCGGAAATTACAGGACTTGTCTGGGATTGACCCTAATGAAATTCCTATGGATGATGAAGGTGTCATGGCCCTCTTTTCTGGAACTGATGTGCTAGGTGTGACGCCTGAGCAAATCGGTACGCCGACGGGTATGCTGGGGATTCCAGAGTTTGGAACCAACTTTGTACGTGGGATGGTAGACGAGACGCATCCGACGACTTTTGCAGAGTTGCTTCAGCTATCAGGTCTATCCCACGGTACCGATGTGTGGTTGGGAAATGCTCAGGATTTGATCAAGCAAGGGATTGCAGACCTATCAACTGTTATCGGTTGTCGGGACGACATCATGGTTTACCTCATGCATGCTGGTCTTGAACCTAAGATGGCCTTTACCATCATGGAACGGGTACGTAAGGGCTTGTGGTTGAAGATTTCCGAAGAGGAGCGAAATGGCTATATCGAAGCCATGAAGGCCAATAAGGTGCCAGAGTGGTATATCGAGTCCTGTGGGAAAATTAAGTACATGTTCCCGAAAGCCCACGCGGCAGCCTATGTTATGATGGCCTTGCGTGTAGCCTACTTCAAGGTTCATCATCCCATTTATTACTACTGTGCTTACTTCTCAATCCGTGCTAAGGCTTTTGATATCAAGACCATGGGAGCGGGCTTGGATGCTATCAAGCGCAGAATGGAAGAAATCGCTGAAAAACGGAAGAACAATGAAGCCTCTAATGTGGAAATTGATCTCTATACAACTCTTGAGATTGTCAATGAGATGTGGGAGCGTGGTTTCAAGTTTGGCAAACTCGATCTCTACCGTAGTCAGGCGACAGAGTTCCTCATCGATGGGGATACCCTCATCCCACCATTTGTAGCAATGGATGGTCTGGGAGAGAACGTTGCTAAGCAGTTGGTGCGTGCGCGTGAAGAGGGTGAGTTCCTCTCTAAGACAGAACTGCGCAAGCGTGGTGGACTTTCATCAACCTTGGTTGAAAAGATGGATGAAATGGGGATTCTCGGCAATATGCCAGAGGATAACCAGTTGAGTTTGTTTGATGAGTTGTTTTAAGAATTAGAATGGAGAACATCTTTATGAAGCTTAGGATTTTTGCGGAAGATAAACCAGCTGAAAAGGTTTTTGACTATCAGCTAGAGCTGGCAGATGAAACAATTATCCTATCAACAGCGCTCTTGTCTGGTGCCATTGCTTTAGCAGGATTATTTTCTGCTTTGAAGGAAAAATAACAAAAGAAAAGGAAGAATAGAATGGTTTTACCAAATTTTAAAGAAAATCTAGAAAAATATGCGAAATTATTGGTTGCGAATGGAATTAATGTGCAACCTGGTCACACCTTGGCTCTTTCTATTGATGTGGAGCAACGCGAGTTGGCGCATTTGATCGTTAAAGAAGCTTATGCTTTAGGTGCACATGAGGTTATCGTTCAGTGGACAGATGATGTGATTAACCGTGAGAAATTCCTCCATGCACCAATGGAGCGTTTGGACAATGTGCCAGAATACAAGATTGCTGAGATGAACTATCTCTTGGAAAACAAGGCTAGTCGTCTCGGTGTCCGCTCTTCTGATCCAGGTGCCTTGAACGGTGTGGACTCTGACAAGCTTTCAGCTTCTGCAAAAGCGATGGGACTCGCTATGAAGCCGATGCGCATCGCAACTCAATCCAACAAGGTTAGCTGGACTGTAGCAGCTGCAGCAGGGCTTGAGTGGGCTAAGAAAGTCTTTCCAAATGCTGCGAGCGATGAAGAAGCAGTCGATCTCCTTTGGGACCAAATCTTCAAAACTTGCCGTGTCTACGAAGAAGATCCTGTTAAGGCTTGGGAAGAGCATGCTGCTGTCCTCAAGAGCAAGGCTCAAATGCTCAATAAAGAACAATTCTCAGCCCTTCACTACACAGCGCCAGGGACAGATTTGACTCTTGGTTTGCCGAAGAACCACGTTTGGGAATCAGCTGGTGCTATCAATGCGCAGGGAGAAGGGTTCTTGCCAAATATGCCGACAGAAGAAGTCTTTACGGCCCCTGACTTCCGTCGTGCAGATGGCTATGTCACTTCTACAAAACCACTGAGCTATAATGGAAATATCATTGAAGGGATTAAAGTAACTTTCAAGGGTGGTCAGATTGTTGATATTACAGCTGAAAAAGGAGATCAAGTTATGAAAGATCTTGTCTTTGAAAATGCTGGTGCGCGTGCCTTGGGTGAATGCGCCTTGGTACCAGATCCAAGCCCAATTTCTCAGTCAGGGATTACCTTCTTTAACACCCTTTTTGATGAAAATGCTTCAAACCACTTGGCTATCGGTGCTGCCTATGCGACCAGCGTTGTTGGTGGAGCAGAGATGAGCGAAGAAGAGCTTGAAGCTGCAGGACTTAACCGTTCAGATGTTCACGTTGACTTTATGATTGGCTCTAACCAAATGGATATCGATGGTATCCGTGAGGATGGAACACGCGTACCCCTCTTCCGTAATGGAGACTGGGCAATTTAAGGAGAAGCTATGCTTGGAAGTATGTTTGTTGGTCTCCTAGTGGGACTCTTGGCAGGTGCTTTAACCAATCGCGGGGAAAGCATGGGATGCTTTGGGAAAATGTTTCTCGGCTGGATTGGTGCCTTTCTGGGCCACCTGCTCTTTGGAACTTGGGGTCCAATTATAGCAGGAACGGCCATTATCCCAGCTATTTTAGGAGCTATGCTTGTCTTGGCTATTTTCTGGAGACGAGGAAGTTAGTTTCTTGAAAAATTAGAAAAAAGGAGGTTGGTCACTTGGGCAGCCTCCTTTTGAGTATGATATAATAGTTCTATGAGATTAGATAAATTTTTAGTTGCCTGCGCTGTGGGGAGCCGGACTGAGGTCAAAAACTTGCTCAAGGCTGGGCGCGTGACGGTAAATGGTAAAAAAGAAAAGTCAGCTAAACTGCAGATTAATGAAGAAAGAGATGAGATTCGCTTTGATGGCCAAGTGCTAGAGTATGAAGAGTTTGTCTACTACATGATGAACAAGCCCCAAGGAGTCATTTCAGCAACTGAAGATACCAAACATAGAACAGTTTTAGACTTGTTAGATGACTATGCTCGCGCCAAGGAAGTTTTTCCTGTCGGGCGCTTGGATATTGACACGCATGGTCTTCTGCTCTTGACCAATGACGGTCAGCTGGCCCATGCCCTTCTTTCACCCAAACGTCATGTGGATAAGACCTATTTGGCTCAAGTCGAAGGCATCATGAGCCAAGAAGATGTGGATACATTTGCCAAGGGCATTTCGCTCAAGGACTTTACCTGCCAGCCAGCTAAATTGGAGCTTGTGTCGGTAGATTCAGTAAAGAATCAAAGTCTGGTTCGTGTGACCATTGCTGAAGGGAAGTTTCATCAGGTTAAACGCATGGTAGCATACTGTGGTAAGGAAGTCGTGGACTTGCAACGTTTGACGATGGGAACTTTAGTTTTGGATGAGAACTTAGAACGAGGAGAATGGCGTCGCCTGACCAGGGAGGAGTTAGAGAATCTCCTTGCTAGTATTGCTTAGTTTGGATTATGTTAGAAAAGGTGAGGGAGAATGTCCTTGCCTTTTTCGTTTTTCAGTTGCTTCATTTGTGAAAAGAGTTATAATAGACAGTAGAATAAAAGGAGGAATCTATGAACGCGATTCAAGAATCATTTACAGATAAACTTTTTGCCAACTATGAAGCAAATGTCAAATACCAAGCGATCGAAAATGCTGCCAGCCATAACGGAATTTTTGCAGCCCTAGAACGTCGCCAAAGCCATGTAGACAATACACCTGTTTTCTCATTGGATTTGACCAAGGACAAGGTTACTAACCAGAAAGCGTCTGGTCGTTGCTGGATGTTTGCAGCTCTCAACACCTTCCGTCACAAACTCATTTCTCAATATAAATTGGAAAACTTTGAATTGTCACAAGCCCACACTTTCTTCTGGGACAAGTATGAAAAATCTAACTGGTTCTTGGAGCAAGTCATTGCGACTGCAGACCAAGAATTGACGAGTCGCAAGGTTAGCTTCCTACTCCAAACTCCACAACAAGATGGTGGTCAATGGGATATGGTCGTTGCCCTCTTTGAGAAATACGGTGTCGTTCCCAAGTCTGTTTATCCTGAGTCTGTTTCATCTAGCAGTAGCCGTGAGCTCAATGCCATCCTTAATAAATTGCTTCGTCAAGATGCCCAAATCTTGCGTGACTTGCTCGCTTCTGGTGCAGACCAAGTGACTGTTCAAGCTAAGAAAGAAGACCTCTTGCAAGAAATCTTTAACTTCCTTGCTATGTCACTAGGACTTCCACCACGTAAATTTGACTTTGCTTATCGCGATAAGGATGACAATTATCAAAGTGAAAAAGGAATCACACCACAAGAATTTTACAAGAAATATGTTGACCTTCCTCTAGAAGACTACGTTTCTGTTATCAATGCTCCAACTGCTGACAAGCCTTACGGCAAATCTTACACAGTTGAGATGTTAGGAAATGTGGTTGGTAGCCGTGCGGTTCGTTACATCAACGTTCCAATGGAGCGCTTGAAAGAATTGGCGATTGCCCAAATGCAAACAGGTGAGACTGTTTGGTTTGGTTCAGATGTCGGCCAGCTCAGCAACCGCAAAGCTGGAATCCTTGCGACAGATGTTTATGACTTTGAATCAAGCATGGATATTCAACTGACTCAAGACAAGGCTGGACGTTTGGACTACAGCGAAAGCTTGATGACCCACGCTATGGTCTTGACAGGTGTTGATTTGGATGAAAATGGCAAGTCAACTAAGTGGAAGGTTGAAAACTCATGGGGAGACAAGGTCGGTACAGATGGTTACTTCGTCGCCTCAGACGCTTGGATGGATGAATACACCTATCAAATCGTTGTCCGTAAGGAATTGCTGACAGCAGAAGAACAAGCTGCTTATGAAGCAGAACCAATCGTACTTGCACCATGGGATCCAATGGGAGCCTTGGCAGAATAAAGCATAAAGAAAAGAGGTTAGGGAAATCCTAGCTTCTTTTTTAAGTCCTTCTTAAAGTGGGGATAGATGATGCTTGCCAAGGGAGTTCTTCTTATTTTGAGTATTTAAGTGACAGAGAAAAAGATATGTGTTACTATAGTAGTACAAAAGGATATCGGAGTAGAAATGAAGTATTTAAGCAGTCAAGACATCAAGGATCGTCAACGAAATATCAGTGACATTAAACCTTATAAAACAACCAAGGAAATCGTCGTTTCAAATATCTTTACCTTTTTTAATGCCATGAACTTGGCTCTGGCAGTTCTGGTAGCCACAACCTTGCGATTTGAAAATATGCTCTTTTTAGGTGTGATTGCTATCAATACAGCCATTGGGATTTTCCAAGAAGTGCGTTCAAAAAATGCCTTAGAAAAGCTGAGTTTGCTTGGTAAAAGTAAGTACAGAGTCAACCGAGATGGTCAAACGATTGAGGTTGCTCCAGAGGACATCGTTCTAGGCGAGTACCTGCATCTCAATCTGGGAGATCAGGTACCTGTCGATGCAGAAGTGCTTGAAGGAAATATTGAAGTTGATGAGTCCTTGCTGACGGGTGAGAGTGATTCGATCTTTAAAACAGTTGGTGACCAGCTGATGAGCGGAAGCAATGTCGTCAGCGGTACTTGTCTGGTTATGGCAACGGCTGTGGGTCCAGATAGCTATATTAACAAACTCGCAAAATCCAGCAAGGAATTCAAAAAATACCCTTCTCAACTGCGCGATTACATGGATAAGATTTTAAAAATCGTCTCCATCTTGCTGGTGCCAGTTGCCATTCTGCTCTATGTCAGAGGTTTTAGTCTAGGACGGTCTTATGTTGAGATCGTCTTGGGAAGTTCAGGTGCCTTGGTCGGCATGATTCCAGAGGGCTTGATTCTCCTAGTTAGTGTGTCCCTAGCAGTAGCAGCTATGAAGCTGGCTAAAAAGAAGGTTCTGGTACAGGAGCTATACTGTGTAGAGACCTTGGCGCGAGTAGATGTTCTTTGTTTTGATAAGACGGGAACTATCACGACGGGGAATATGAAGGTCCAAGAAATGGATGCTAATGTAGCAGAGAAACTATCTTCTTATTTGGCTTATTTCGAAGATGAAAATGCAACTTCGCGAGCCCTGAAGACTTACTTAACCTGTGAGAAAAAGTGGGAAGTTCAAGAAGTCGGTGCCTTTTCAAGCAAAAACAAGTATTCCTTTGTCCAAGTAAAAGATGGAGGGACCTATTTCTTCGGAGCCTATGAGTTTTTAGGCTTTACCCAGCCGATGGATGCCTACTATGAGCATCTGAAACAGCAAGGTTTTCGAATCTTGACACTTGCCCATAGTAAGGACCACATCACGAGTCCAGCCAATATGGAACTACTAGGCCACGTCGTTTTGTCAGATGAGATTAAGGACAATACCAAGGAAACCTTTGACTATTTCGAATCTCAAGGTGTTGAAGTGAAGATTATCAGTGGTGATAATCATGTGGCTGTATATGGGGTGGCTCGTAAGGCAGGTTTTAAGGAAGAAGCCCGTGCGATTGATATGACCAAGGTGAGTGATGACGACTTTGAAAGAGTGGTCTTGGAACATGATATCTTTGGTCGGGTGACACCGGAACAGAAGCAAAAGATGGTATCTATTTTGCAAAATGCTGGTAAAACAGTTGCCATGAGCGGTGACGGGGTCAATGATGTTCTGGCTCTCAAGAAAGCAGATATCAGCTTTGCCATGAAGGGGGCTACGAGTGCAGCCAAAAGTGTATCCAATATTGTTTTTCTCACTGATGACTTTGCAGTATTTTATGATATCTTGATGGAAGGACGCCGGGTCATCAATAACATCCAAAAGGTAGCCTCTCTTTTTCTAACAAAGACCTTCTTCTCCATCGTTTTTGCCATTTTGAGTGTGGTATTTGGTTTGGAATTTGCCTTTATCCCCATTCAGTTTACAATCATTTCAGCCATTACGATTGGGATTCCATCCTTCTTCCTGACTTTTGAGTCCAATAAAGAAAAGGTTAGCACTCACTTTATGAGAGATATCCTAACCAACGCGGCGATTGGTGGTGGCGTTCTGGTTGCTAGTGTTCTTTTGACCAATTTCTTTATCACTGTCCCAGGTCAGGTCAAATTTATTTGCTTCCTCCTTGCCCTGATCAATGGTCTGTGTCTAGTTGCCAAGGTCAGCTTGCCTTTTAATCGATACAAGATGCTTTTGCTCACGTTTTTGAGCCTTGCAGCCCTTGTTGGTGTACTTGCCAATACTTTTATCCTACAGGGAGCTTTTGTGCCTTTAGAAGCCAAACAGCTACTCTATGTTGCCATACTAGCAGTGGTGATTGGGTGCTTTCATTATCTTACTAGGAGAAAAAGTTGATACATAAAAAGAATCAGGTTTAATCCTGATTCTTTTTTGTTTATATATTCTCACCGAGATTACATGATACCGAAGAAACGAGCTGCGATACCAACTGCAAAGAGGGCAAGGATGATTGTGATTGGAGATACTTTTTTCTTAAGCAACCACATGCAAAGGAAAGTAAGGAGAAGTCCCATCAATCCTGGAATCAATGAGTCCAACTGACCTTGAAGCGTTTGTGGTTGAACTCTATCTAGGCTCATACCACTAAGCGCTTGACCAAGAATGCCCTTCAACTCAGCTCCTGTAACAGGACCTTCTGGGAAGTTGATGTAGGCACCTTCTGACAATTGTTTGCCTGGAAGGTTGATAGTGAAGTTGATGGATACCCAACGTTGTACAAGAACGGCAAGGATGAACATACCAAGGATAGATGCTCCTTTGGTGATGTCTTTTAAGATACCACCAGACATGTCTTTAGTGATTTCAGATCCAGCTTTGTAACCGAACTCTTGTGTATACCATAGGAAGGCCATACGGATAGCATTCCATCCAAAGAAGAAGAGAAGGGGACCAACAATGTTACCAGATGCAGCAAGTGATGCACCAAGGGCTCCAAGGATAGGACGAACTGTAAACCAGAATACTGGGTCACCGATACCAGCAAGAGGTCCCATCATACCGATCTTAACCCCTTGGATAGCCGCGTCGTCGATTTCAACACCGTTAGCGCGCTCTTCTTCAAGTGCAAGAGTAACCCCCATGATTGGAGCAGCGACGTATGGGTGAGTGTTGAAGAACTCAAGGTGGCGCTCAAGAGCAGCCGCTTGGTCTTCTTTTTTAGTGTACAATTTTTTGATAGCTGGGATTAAAGAGTAAGCCCAACCCAAGTTTTGCATACGTTCGTAGTTCCAAGAACCTTGAAGGAATTGTGAACGCCACCAAACTTTTTGACGATCTGATTTTGATAATTGAATTTTTTCAGCCATGATTGTTCCCCTTTCTAGTAGTCTTCTAGGATATCACCGATTGGGTCGTTAGAAGTCGCAGCTCCGCCGCCACCGTTTCCACCTTGTTTTGTAAGGTTAAGGTAGATGAAGGCAAGGGCAACACCGATGACACCAAGGGCAATCAAAGTCAATTGAGAGATTGCTGCAAGAGCAAAACCGATAGCGAAGAATGGCCATACTTCACGAGTTGCCATCATGTTGATAACCATAGCATAACCTACGGCAACGACCATAGCACCACCGACAGCCATACCACCGTTCAACCAGTCTGGCATCAAACCAAGAGCGTCTTGAACAGCAGAAGCAGGGATAGCGATAAGGAAGGCAGCAGGGATTGCAATACGAAGACCTTGAAGAAGAAGTGCAACAAAGTGAGCACGCTCAACAGCTGCAATGTTTCCGTCTTTAGCAGCAGCATCAGCTGAGTGAACTAAGGCAACTGAGATTGTACGAACAATCATAGTCAAGAAAAGTCCAGCTACGGCAAGAGGGATAGCTGTTGCTGTTGCAACGGCGATACCATCAGTAGTAAAGTTACCACCTTTGATCAAGATGATCGCTGCGGCAACAGATGCAAGGGCAGCGTCAGGAGCTACAGCAGCTCCGATGTTTGCCCAACCAAGGGCGATCATTTGAAGAGATCCACCAAGCATAACCCCTGCTTCGAGGTTACCAGTTGCAAGTCCGATAAGGGTACATGCGACGATTGGTTGATGGAATTGGAATTGGTCGAGGATACCTTCAAGACCTGCAAGGAAGGCAACAACTACAACCAAGATAGCAGAAATGATTGAAATATCTGACATGGTTTTATTCCTTTTCTATTTAGTTTTAATAAAGTATTTAATCCTGTTTTCAAAAATGATCGAAACAGATTAAAATTATTGAACATTTGCTTTCTTAATCAAGTCAAACAAATCTTTTTTCGTGTCGTTTGGTACTTTACGTACATCAAATTCAACACCGAGGTCACGCATTTTTTCAAAGGTTGCAACGTCTTCTTTGTCCATAGACAAAACGTTGTTAATCATTGTTTTACCTGTTGAGTGAGCCATAGAACCAACGTTAAGGGTCTTGATTGGCACGCCACCTTCGATAGCACGAAGTGCATCTTGTGGAGTTTCAAACAAGATAAGGGCATGAGTTTCGCCGAAACGTGGGTCTTTTGCAACGTCGATCAATTTTTGAATTGGGACAACGTTGGCTTTTACTCCATTAGGAGCTGCTTGTTTGATCAATTCTTTACGCAACTCGTCGTTTGCAACGTTGTCTGAAGCAACGATGATACGATCTGCTTTTGAATCTGGAGTCCAAGCAGTGGCAACCTGACCGTGAAGGAGACGAGTGTCTAGACGAGCAAGGTTGATTTTCAGTTTACCATCACCGATAACTGTTCCTTCTGGAATAGCAGCTTGGGCAACTGGAGCAGCTGCAGCAGTTGCAACTTCCTCAACTGGGTTAAGCTCTTCTGGAAGAGCTTTGATGCCATCTTTGGCTTCTTTAATGATATTCGCAGCGACTTTATCTACACCTGCAGCAGCGTCCATAAGGCGCTCTGTGTAGGCTTGAATTAACATCGGTAAGTTAAGTCCTGTGATGATGGCAAACTTACGTTCAGGATTTTCTCCCATCACGCGACTAGCTTGGTTAAATGGAGATCCACTCCAAAGGTCAGCCAATACTAGAACCTCATCTTCTGCGTCAAATGCAGCAACAGCGTTATTAAACTTAGCGTATAGATCATCTGGACCTTCATTTGGCATAAAGGTTACAACTTGAACCTTTTCTTGTTCACCAAAGATCATAGATCCTGACTGATGAATACCCGCAGCAAATTCGCCGTGGCTCGCAATAATGATTCCGATACTCATTATTGTCATTCCTCCTTATAAAATGTTTGACTGTATGTTTAAGAAAACTTTAAGCCTAACTTTAAGTATAAACCGTTTTCATATAAAAATCAACTACTTTTTCTAAAAAGATGTAAAAGTTTTCATAGAATGACTTTTTAAAAATATTAATATATCAATAATTTTGAGAGGTAAGTGAAAATGGCTATAGAAAATTTAATATAAAAATACAGAAAATGAGCCGCTTTAGTGAAAATAAAATGAAAACAAAAAGGAAAGATTGCGACCATGCAATCTTCCCTTTTATAGGAATAAATTTTGTAAAGTGTGGGCAACTCCATCTTCTTCGTTGGTCAGAGGAAGTTGTTCGTCTGCATATGGAAGAAGAGCAGGATTGGCGTTTTTCATAGCATATCCCTTGCCTGCAAATGCCAACATTTCAGTGTCATTATGCTCATCACCAAAGGCGATTAAGTCTTTTTTATCACGATTCATCACATTGAGCAAGTACTCTAGAG
>CAUQPD010000039.1:0-13571 GCA_963519935.1 uncultured Streptococcus sp. | reverse complement strand
AAAAATAACAAAGCGATATAAACAATCATAAAGATTATAGTCAGATAGAAGACATCAAATGCAGTTCGCGCATAGTAAGTGGCTGATTGATAAGAGCCAATAGCTCCCAAAATCAACCAAGGAAGATACTTGTAATACTTATTTAGCATAAGAGCATACCTCCTATATTCTATTTCAATGTTATTATATTCCTTTGTCTAACACAATGCAAGCGATTACACAAAGGTGATGTAAAAATAGGACTCTTATCTAAAAAATTTTCTATTTTTCTGTTTTATTACGAATAGAAATAGTAGAGAGAAATTTTTTAAAATAGTTTCTCTAAATAGTTGACAGATTCAAAGCTCAATGTTACAATTATATTACAAAAAGATTTCTTAACATTTCAAAAATGTTACAAAGGAGTAGAAAAATGAAAAAGAAAACCTATATCAAATTGATGGCAGCGACTGTATTGGCTTCTACCTTGCTACTGGGAGCTTGTGGAAATAAAAACGAAACCACTCAAACCAGTAGCTCTGCAAAGACAAGCCAATCATCAAGTTCTAAAGCAGCTTCTTCTAGCAAAGAAAGCAAGACACAAAAATCTTCAAGCTCAGCTTCATCTGAAAAAGCTCAGGCATCTTCTGGTCAGTCTTCTACAACGGCAGATCAGTCACAAGCGAAACCAGCACCTGAATCAAGACAAGAACAAGCAGCTCCTAGTCAACAAGCCCCATCTCAGGCACCTTCAACTCAGCAAGACTCTCAAGCCCAGTCTAACCAGTCAGGCTATGATCCAACAACTGACCGCCAACTTCAAGACAAGCAAGCAGAACACAACAAACGCTACAAGGGTGTTTTAACCATGGTCGATGGTGATTTCTCAGCAGCTGCAGGCAACTGGAAGGGAGCAAATGGCGAAACGATTACGGTTTCATCAGGGGGCCAATTTACAGTAGAAACTGCAGATGGAAAGAAAGAAAACTATTCTATCAGAGGCTACTCTTACACCCTTGATGATGGCAAGTATAATGCCAAAATCGGTGGAGGAAAAATCATCCAAATTACAACAGGTGCGGATGGTAAAGTTTCGAGCGTTGCCTTGATTCAATAATAGTACCTAGGTTTTCCTAGGATCTAAAAAACCGTAAACTCCAAGTGAGTTACGGTTTTTTTGTGTATTATGCTTTGTCTAATTGCAAGAGGGCTTCAATATCTGCTAGGGTGCTAGCTTGTGAAATGGCTCCACGAAGTTTGGCAGCGCCAGATGTCCCCCGGAGGTAGTGAGGAGCGAGGCCGCGGAATTCACGAACGGCTACGTTTTCTCCTTTGAGGTTAATCAAGCGTTTCAAATGTTCGTAGGCGATTTTCATCTTGTCTTCAAAAGTCAAATCAGGGAGAATTTCTCCTGTTTCAAAGTAGTGGTTGATTTGATTGAAGAGGTAGGGATTTCCCATGGCTGCGCGACCAATCATGACAGCGTCAGCACCGACTTCTTCGATACGCTGTTTAGCTTCTTGTACCGTACGGATATCACCATTTGCGATAAATGGAATCTTGGTCAGAGCTTGAGCGACCTTGTGAAGAGTCTCAAGGTCTGCGTGACCTGTGTACATTTGTTCACGGGTACGGCCGTGCATAGCGAGGGCAGAGACACCTGCAGCCTCAGCTGCGAGGGCATTCTCCACGGCTAGGGATGGATCAGACCAGCCAGTGCGCATTTTGACAGTGAGGGGGATATCAAGGACAGATTGGACCTTGTTGATAATAGAGTAGATCTTGTCTGGATCCTTGAGCCACATAGCACCAGCTTCGTTTTTCACGATTTTGTTGACAGGGCAGCCCATGTTGATATCAACGATATCAGTTTTGGTATTTTCTTGGATGAATTCTGCTGCGCGTGCTAGGCTGTCTTCATCGCTACCAAAGAGTTGGATAGAAACGGGGTTTTCGCCTTCATCGATGTGAAGCATGTGTAGAGTTTTTTCGTTGTTGTATTGGATTCCTTTGTCAGAGACCATTTCCATCACAACGAGTCCAGCCCCGAGCTCTTTTGCGATGGTACGAAAGGCTGAGTTGGTGACACCAGCCATGGGTGCTAAAACAGTACGATTGGGAATCTCAACATTGCCAATCATAAAAGGTGTATTAAGATTTGTCACGAATGAGTTCCTCCAGGTCGTTTTCATCAAAGTTATAAGTTGTTTGGCAGAATTGACAAGTGATTTCTGCCCCGTGGTCTTCCTCTTTCATTTCTTCAAGGTCTGAATTTGGAAGGCTGGCAAGAGCGTTCATAAAACGGTCTTTGCTGCAGTCACATTGGAAACGAATTTCTTCTTCAGATAGGCGTTTGTAAGATTCGTCACCATAGATGGCCTTGAGAAGGGATTCGATATGGTCATCGCTTTCTAGAAGGGTTGAGATGGCTGGCATTTCTTGGATGCGTTTTTCAAAGCGGGCAATCTCTTCTTCCTTGGCCCCTGGCAATACTTGGAGAAGGAAACCTCCGGCAACTTTGACCTTGTCGTCTTTATCCAAAAGAACATTGAGGCCGACTGCTGAAGGGGTTTGTTGGCTTTCAGTAAGGTAATAGGCCAAGTCTTCACCGATTTCCCCAGAAATGAGAGGAGTCATGGAGTTGTAAGGATTTCCAGTACCGTAGTCTGTGATAACGAGAAATTGACCGTTTCCAACAAAAGGTCCGACTAGGACTTCACCCGTTGCAGTCTTTTTGATGTCAACGCCTGGATTTTGAACGTAACCTTTGACGTTGCCCTTGGTATCTGCGACCGTGATGATGGCACCGAGAGAGCTGGTTCCAAGAACTTTAACAGTTAGTTTGGTATTTCCTTTTTCATTGGCTGCGAGAATTTGGCTAGCGATAAGGGTACGGCCAAGTGCAACAGTTGAACTGGCTTGAGTTTGATGTTTTTCTTGAGCAGTGCGGACGGTTTCAGTGCTATCAAGGACAAAAGCACGAAAGGCTCCGCTTTCTGATATTGTTTTAATAATTTTATCCATAGCTACTATTTTAGCATAAAAATGCCCAAAGGGGGAGCCGTGTGTTTGCTGTTTCTGTGGAATAATGACGAGGAAATCGGCTTTAAAATAAAATGAGAAACAGATTATTTCCGCATTTGAAAGATTTATGCTATGCTTGAAGGAGAAAATGAAAGGGGTAACAAATGTATTTAGGTGATTTGATGGAAAAAGCCGAATCTGGCCAATTTTTAGTCCTTTCCTTTCTATTACAAGATTCGCAGACAACAGTCAAGGAAGCCATGGAAGAAACAGGTTTTTCAAAGGCGACCTTAACCAAGTATATCTCTCTGATTAACGAAAATGCCTTGGAAAGAGGATTAGAGCTGACCATCCACTTGGAAGATGAAAATCTGCGCTTGTCGATTGGTGCAGCTACCAAGGGGAGAGAGATTCGGAGCTTGTTTCTAGACAATGCCATTAAGTACCAAATTTTGGTTTACCTTCTCTATCACCAACAGTTTCTAGCTCATCAGTTGGCTCAAGAATTGATGATTAGCGAGGCCACGCTTGGTCGCCACTTAGCTAGTCTAAATCAGATTTTGTCAGAGTTTGACTTATCCATCCAAAATGGCCGTTGGCGAGGTCCGGAGCATCAGATTCGCTATTTCTATTTCTGTCTTTTTCGCAAGTTGTGGTCCAGTCAGGAATGGGAAGGACATATGCAGAAGCCAGAGAGAAAGCAGGAGATTGCCAGCTTAGAAGAAATCTGCGGTGCTAGCTTGTCTTCAGGTCAGAAACTGGACTTGGTTCTCTGGGTTCACATCAGTCAACAGCGCCTTCGGGTTAACGCCTGTCAGTTTCAAGTCATAGAAGAAAAAATGCGAGGGTATTTTGACAATATTTTCTACCTTCGTTTGCTGAGAAAGGCTCCGTCCTTTTTTGCTGGGCAACATATCCCTCTAGGAACTGAGGATGGTGAGATGATGGTATTCTTTTCATTTCTCCTTTCCCATCGTATCTTGCCCCTTCATACTATGGAGTATATCCTTGGTTTTGGAGGGCAATTAGCCGATTTGCTGACGCAATTGATTCAAGAGATGAAGAAGGAGGAGCTGCTGGGGGACTACACAGAGGACCATGTCACCTATGAACTCAGCCAGCTTTGTGGTCAAGTTTATCTCTACAAGGGCTATATCTTGCAAGATCAGTACAGATACCAGACAGAGAATCGTCATCCCTATTTGCTGATGGAACATGATTTTAGAGGGACTGCAGAGAGAATTTTTCATGCTATACCTGCCTTTCAGCAGGGGACGGATTTGGATAAGAAAATTCTCTGGGAATGGCTCCAGTTGATAGAGTATATGGCAGAAAATGGTGGCCAACATATGAGGATTGGTCTGGATTTGACATCTGGTTTCCTTGTCTTTTCTAGGATGGCTGCCCTTTTGAAACGGTATTTGGAATACAATCGTTTCATTACTATTGAAGCCTATGACCCCAGTCGACATTATGATTTGTTGATTACCAACAACCCTATTCATAAGAAAGAACAGACTCCGATCTATTATTTAAAAAACGACTTGGATATGGAGGATTTGGCAAAGATTCGTCAGATGCTCTTTGCCTAAAAGACCTGAATTTTCAGGTCTTTTTTGTGAAATTCGCACAATCTCCTCACATTTTTTTAAAATTTAAAAAAAATTGATGAACAAGAAAGCGCTTTATTTTGTATACTAGTTACTGTAAAGAGGGACCCCCTCAAGATTTTATCAGGAGGACAGCACATGTCACAAGAAAAATACATCATGGCCATTGACCAAGGAACGACCAGTTCTCGTGCCATCATTTTTAACAAAAAAGGAGAAAAAGTCAGCTCTAGTCAAAAAGAGTTCACTCAGATTTTCCCTCAAGCAGGTTGGGTAGAGCACAATGCCAATGAAATTTGGAACTCTGTTCAGTCAGTTATTGCGGGTGCTTTCATCGAAAGTGGTGTCAAGCCAAGTCAAATCGAAGCAATCGGGATTACCAACCAGCGTGAAACAACTGTCGTCTGGGATAAGAAAACAGGGCTCCCTATCTACAATGCTATCGTTTGGCAATCACGCCAAACAGCTCCTTTGGCTGAGCAACTGAAAAGCCAAGGTTATGTGGAAAAATTCCATGAAAAGACTGGTTTGATCATCGATGCTTACTTCTCAGCTACCAAGGTTCGTTGGATTTTGGACCATGTAGAAGGCGCTCAAGAGCGAGCAGAAAAAGGAGAATTGCTCTTTGGTACCATCGATACTTGGTTGGTTTGGAAATTGACTGACGGTGCGGCTCACGTGACTGACTACTCAAATGCAGCTCGTACCATGCTTTATAATATTAAAGAACTCAAATGGGATGATGAGATTTTGGAAATCCTCAACATTCCTAAGGCTATGCTTCCAGAAGTTCGTTCTAACTCTGAAATCTACGGCAAGACTGCTCCATTCCATTTCTACGGTGGAGAAGTACCAATTTCAGGTATGGCTGGGGACCAACAGGCAGCCCTCTTCGGTCAGTTGGCCTTTGAACCAGGTATGGTCAAAAATACTTATGGAACAGGTTCTTTCATCATTATGAACACTGGTGAAGAGATGCAGTTGTCTGAAAACAACCTTTTGACAACGATTGGTTATGGAATCAACGGCAAGGTTTACTATGCCTTGGAAGGTTCTATCTTCATCGCAGGAAGTGCCATTCAGTGGCTTCGTGATGGACTTCGCATGGTTGAAAATTCACCAGAGTCTGAAAAATATGCTCTTAATTCTCACAACAATGACGAAGTCTATGTCGTACCTGCCTTTACAGGTCTAGGGGCCCCATATTGGAACCAAAATGCTCGTGGTTCGGTCTTTGGCTTAACTCGTGGAACAAGCAAAGAAGACTTTATCAAGGCTACTCTGCAATCCATCGCTTACCAAGTACGTGACATCATCGATACCATGCAGGTGGATGCGCAGACTGCTATTCAAGTCCTCAAAGTCGATGGTGGTGCTGCTATGAACAACTTCCTCATGCAGTTCCAGGCTGACATTTTGGGAATCGATATTGCCCGTGCTAAAAACTTGGAAACAACTGCCTTAGGTGCAGCCTTCCTAGCTGGTTTGGCAGTGGGTTACTGGAAGGATTTGGACGAGTTGAAACTCTTGAACGAGACAGGAGAACTCTTTGAGCCATCCATGAACGAATCGCGCAAGGAACAACTCTACAAGGGCTGGAAGAAGGCTGTGAAAGCAACGCAAGTCTTTGCGGAAATCGATGACTAATACTGGAAGAATAAAGCGACTCAGTTAGAAAGTGTGTAAATATGGAATTTTCAAAGAAAACACGTGAATTGTCAATTAAAAAAATGCAGGAACGCACCCTGGATCTCTTGATTATTGGTGGAGGGATTACAGGAGCTGGTGTAGCTTTGCAGGCTGCAGCCAGTGGTCTTGACACTGGTTTGATTGAAATGCAGGACTTCGCAGAAGGAACATCTAGCCGTTCAACAAAATTGGTCCACGGAGGTCTGCGTTACCTCAAACAATTCGACGTGGAAGTGGTATCAGATACAGTTTCTGAACGTGCAGTGGTTCAACAAATCGCTCCACATATTCCAAAACCAGATCCAATGCTCTTGCCAGTTTACGACGAAGATGGAGCGACCTTTAGCCTCTTCCGTCTCAAAGTAGCCATGGACTTGTACGACCTTTTGGCAGGTGTTAACAACACACCAGCTGCTAACAAGGTCTTGAGTAAGGAAGAAGTCTTGGAACGCCAGCCAAACTTGAAGAAAGAAGGCTTGGTAGGAGGTGGGGTTTACCTTGACTTCCGTAATAACGATGCGCGTCTCGTGATTGAAAACATCAAACGTGCCAATCAAGACGGTGCCCTCATTGCCAACCACGTTAAGGCAGAAGGCTTCCTCTTTGACGAAAGTGGCAAGATTACAGGTGTTGTAGCTCGTGATTTGTTGACAGACCAAGTCTTTGAAATCAAGGCTCGTCTGGTTATCAACACGACAGGTCCTTGGAGCGACAAGGTACGTAATTTGTCTAATAAGGGAACCCAATTCTCACAAATGCGTCCAACTAAGGGAGTTCACTTGGTGGTTGACTCTAGTAAGATCAAGGTTTCACAGCCAGTTTACTTTGACACAGGTTTGGGAGATGGCCGGATGGTCTTTGTTCTCCCCCGTGAAAACAAGACCTACTTTGGTACAACCGATACAGACTACACAGGTGATTTGGAACATCCAAAAGTGACGCAGGAAGATGTGGATTATCTACTTGGCATTGTTAACAACCGCTTCCCAGAAGCAAACATCACCATTGATGATATCGAAAGTAGCTGGGCTGGTCTTCGTCCATTGATCGCAGGCAATAGCGCTTCTGACTACAACGGCGGAAATAACGGAACCATTAGCGACGAAAGCTTCAATAGCTTGATTGCGACTGTCGAGGCTTATCTATCGAAAGAAAAATCGCGTGAAGATGTTGAGTCTGCTGTCAGCAAGCTTGAAAGCAGCACATCTGAGAAACATTTGGACCCATCTGCCGTTTCACGTGGTTCGAGCTTGGACCGTGATGACAATGGCCTGTTGACCCTTGCTGGTGGTAAAATCACAGACTACCGTAAGATGGCTGAAGGGGCTATGGAGCGCGTGGTTGATATCCTCAAAGCAGAATTTGACCGTAGCTTTAAACTGATCAACTCGAAGACTTATCCTGTTTCAGGTGGAGAATTGAACCCAGCAAATGTGGACTCAGAAATTGAGGCCTTTGCTCAACTTGGAGTTTCACGTGGTTTGGATAGCAAGGAAGCTCACTATCTCGCAAATCTTTACGGTTCAAATGCACCGAAGGTCTTCGCCCTTGCTCACAGCTTGGAACAGGCGCCAGGACTCAGCTTGGCAGACACCTTGTCCCTTCACTATGCAATGCGCAATGAATTGGCTCTTAGCCCAGTTGACTTCCTCCTTCGTCGTACCAACCACATGCTCTTTATGCGTGATAGTTTAGATAGCATCGTTGAGCCAGTTCTGGATGAAATGGGACGATTCTATGATTGGACCGAAGAAGAAAAAGCAGCCTACCGTGCGGATGTTGAAGCAGCACTTGCTAACAACGATTTAGCGGCATTAAAAAATTAAGAAAAACTAGAAGAGAGGGAGGTAAGCTTTCCTTGCCTTCTCTCTCCTTCTTTTAAATGGAGACAACGATATGATGAAAGAATTATTTGGAGAATTTTTGGGGACTTTGATCCTTATCCTCCTAGGAAATGGTGTTGTAGCAGGTGTGGTTCTTCCCAAAACCAAGAGTAACAATTCAGGATGGATCGTCATCACGATGGGATGGGGGATCGCCGTTGCGGTTGCCGTCTTTGTATCTGGCAAACTTAGTCCTGCACACTTAAACCCAGCTGTGACGTTTGGTGTAGCCTTAAAAGGTGACTTGCCTTGGGCTTCGGTATTCCCATATATCCTAGCTCAGTTCGCTGGAGCGATGGTGGCTCAGATTTTAGTTTGGTTGCAATTCAAACCACACTATGAGGCAGAAGAAAATGCAGGCAATATCCTAGCGACCTTTAGTACTGGACCAGCAATCAAGAACATAGTATCCAACTTGGTTAGCGAAATCCTTGGAACCTTTGTTTTGCTCTTGACAATCTTTGCCTTGGGACTCTATGACCTTCAGGCAGGATTAGGGACCTTTGCAGTGGGGACCTTGATTGTCGGTATCGGTCTTTCACTAGGTGGGACAACGGGTTATGCCTTGAACCCAGCTCGTGACCTTGGACCTCGTATCATGCACAGCATTCTTCCAATTCCAAACAAGGGAGATGGAGACTGGTCTTATGCTTGGATTCCTGTTGTAGGACCTATTGTTGGTGCGGCCTTAGCAGTTCTCGTATTTTCACTTTTCTAAGATAAAAGAGTTATTGGCAACAGAGTTTGAGATGGAAATCTCAGGCTCTTTTTTGATGGCCAAAACATTAATATTTTAACTTATCTTAAAATAAGCTAAAACCAATTTTTAAGTTATGGTAAACAGTTGAAAAAAAGGTTGATAAAGTGGTAAAATGTTAGGAAGATAAGATGCTAACAATACATACTGATAGTTAATAGAAATAATATATTAATGGATAGCTTATGAAAAAACAACGAAATTTACATGTATTCTTAGGCCGGACGGCTCTATATTTTGTAATCTTGCTTGGTTTGCTTTATTTTTTTAGTTACCTTGGTCAGAGCCAAGGCACCTTTATTTATAATGAGTTCTAGTTTAAAGGAGAAGAGGAACAGTGTTTAATAAACCGATAAAAGATATGATTGAAACGATTGAGCACTTTGCTCAAACGCAACCAACATATCCTGTCTACAATGTTTTAGGTCAAGAACATACTTATGGTGATCTGAAGGCTGATTCGGATAGTTTGGCTGCAACCATCGATCAACTAGGCTTGCCTGAGAAATCTCCAGTCGTCGTTTTTGGCGGACAGGAATATGAGATGTTGGCTACCTTTGTAGCGCTAACTAAGTCAGGTCATGCCTACATTCCAATTGATAGCCATTCGGCCTTGGAACGGGTAGCTGCTATCGTAGAAGTTGCAGAGCCAAGCTTGATTATTGCCATCTCAGATTTTCCATTAGAGCAAACTAGCACAGCGATGCTGAATTTGGAGCAAGTCCATGAAGCTTTTGCTCAAGCTTCCAGCTACGAGATGACCCATCCAGTCAAGGGAGATGATAACTACTACATTATCTTTACTTCTGGTACGACTGGTAAGCCAAAGGGAGTGCAGATTTCCCATGACAATCTCCTCAGCTTTACCAACTGGATGATTACAGATAAGGAATTTGCGACGCCAAGTCGTCCACAAATGCTGGCTCAGCCCCCTTATTCTTTTGACCTATCTGTCATGTATTGGGCGCCAACCTTGGCACTGGGTGGTACGCTTTTCGCTCTTCCTTCAGCCATTACTCAGGACTTCAAAAAACTCTTTGCGACAATTTTTTCCTTGCCCATTGCTATCTGGACCTCAACACCGTCCTTTGCAGATATGGCCATGTTGTCAGAAGACTTTAATAGTGAGAAAATGCCAGGAATCACGCATTTCTACTTTGATGGTGAAGAATTGACGGTCAAAACTGCTCAAAAACTGCGCGAGCGATTCCCAAATGCCCGTATTATCAATGCCTACGGACCAACAGAAGCGACGGTAGCTTTGTCAGCAGTTGCCGTCACTGATGAGATGTTGGCGACTCTCAAACGCCTGCCAATCGGCTATACCAAGGCGGATTCTCCGACCTTTATCATTGATGGGGAAGGTAAGAAAGTTCCAAATGGTGAACAGGGAGAAATCATCATTTCTGGACCAGCTGTTTCAAAAGGCTATATGAATAATCCTGAAAAAACGGCAGAAGCTTTCTTTGAGTTCGAAGGTCTTCCAGCCTACCACACAGGGGATGTAGGAACCATGACAGATGAGGGCTTGCTTCTCTATGGTGGACGAATGGATTTCCAGATTAAGTTTAATGGTTATCGCATTGAGCTGGAAGATGTCTCTCAAAACCTCAACAAGTCTCGCTTTATCGAGTCGGCTGTTGCTGTCCCACGTTATAACAAGGACCACAAGGTACAAAATCTACTGGCCTATGTCATCCTAAAAGACGGTGTCCGTCAGCAGTTTGAGCGTGATATCGATATTACCAAGGCTATCAAGGAAGACCTAGCAGATATCATGATGTCCTATATGATGCCGTCTAAGTTTCTCTATCGAGACAGTTTACCACTAACGCCTAATGGTAAAATTGATATCAAGGGCTTGATTAACGAGGTAAACAGTAGATGATGGAGCTTTATAAACAGCTACCTCATTTGGAACCTTATGGTGATCTTCAGTACTTTTTATACGTAATTGCTGCGACTTTACCTATCTTTATTGGTCTTTTTTTCAAGAAACGTTTTGCCTTGTACGAGGTGCTCGTTAGTCTCTTCTTTATCGTCACCATGTTGGTCGGTGGAAAGACGAATCAAATAATCGCTCTTATCCTTTATGTTATCTGGCAAGTACTTCTTGTATCTTTCTACAAAAGGTACAGGAAACAACGGGATAGTAAATGGATATTTTACCTGGTTAGCTTTTTATCCCTATTGCCAATCGTCTTTGTGAAAGTATCTCCTGCTATTCATGGACCTCAATCTTTGTTTGGATTTTTAGGGATTTCTTACTTGACCTTTCGTGCAGTTGGGGTTATCGTTGAGTTGAGAGACGGTGTCATCAAGGAATTAACGATCTGGCAATTCTTACGTTTTCTTCTCTTTATGCCGACTTTCTCAAGTGGTCCCATTGATCGTTTTAAACGCTTCAATGAAAATTACGAGACCATTCCTGAGCGGGATGAGCTGATGGATATGCTAGAAGAGGCTGTCAAATATATCATGCTTGGCTTCCTCTACAAGTTTATCTTGGCTCACATTTTAGGAGAGACATTATTGCCTCCGCTGAAAAATTTGGCCTTGCAGACAGGTGGTTTCTTTAACCTCTACGCTTTAGCGGTCATGTACACCTTTGGTCTGGAGCTCTTCTTTGACTTTGCGGGCTACTCTATGTTTGCCTTAGCCATTTCAAACTTGATGGGGATTCATAGTCCTATCAACTTTAACAAGCCCTTTTTGTCAAGGGATTTAAAAGAGTTTTGGAATCGCTGGCACATGAGTCTGTCTTTCTGGTTCCGTGACTTTGTCTTTATGCGGATGGTCATGGTGTTGACCAGAAAGAAGGTCTTTAAAAATCGCAATGTGACCTCAAGTGTAGCCTATATTCTCAATATGCTGATTATGGGATTTTGGCATGGTGTGACCTGGTACTATATCGCCTACGGGCTTTTTCATGGGATTGGGCTAGTCATCAATGACGCTTGGGTTCGTAAGAAAAAAGCGCTCAATAAAGAACGGAAAAAAGCTGGAAAGGGTTCCTTACCTGAGAATCGCTGGATTCAGTTACTTGGCATGGTTGTCACCTTCCATGTCGTGATGGTTTCATTCTTAATCTTTTCTGGATTTTTGAATGATTTATGGTTTAAAAAATAAAAGGATGTAAAAAATGGATATCAAATCAGAAGTTATTGAAATTATTGATGAGTTGTTTATGGAAGATGTTTCTGACATGATGGATGAAGATCTTTTTGATGCCGGTGTCTTGGATAGCATGGGAACGGTTGAATTGATTGTGGAGATTGAAAACCGTTTTGACATTCGTGTTCCAGTGACGGAGTTCGGTCGTGATGACTGGAATACGGCTAATAAAATCGTAGAAGGTATTACGGAGTTGAAGAATGCTTAAACGCTTGTGGCTGATCTTCGGGCCTATCTTCATTGCTGGATTTTTGGTTCTTCTACTCATCTTTTTTTATCCAGGTACAACAAGCCATAATCTGACGGAGGAGAAATATTCGGCGGCTTCTGTTAGTGCAGAGAGTTTTAAAGAGAGAAGCCAAAAAGTAAGGGCTCTTACGGATCCAAATATGCGTTTTATTCCTTTTCTAGGGTCCAGTGAATGGATTCGATTTGATAGTGTCCATCCAGCTGTTTTAGCGGAAAAATACCATCGTCCCTATCGTCCTTACTTTCTAGGTCAAGCAGGAGCAGCCTCTCTCAATCAATATTTTGGCCTACAGCAAATTTTGCCAGAAATAGAGAATAAGCAGGCTGTATTTGTGATTTCGCCTCAGTGGTTTACGGAGACAGATTATGAACCCGCAGCGTTTCAGAGATTTTTTAACAGTGACCAATTGACAGCTTTTTTGGGAAATCAATCTGGTGACATTGCTGCAAAGCATGCGGCTATTCGATTGTTAAAGCAGAATCCTAATGTTGCATTAAAAGGCATTGTTCAAAAACTGTCAAAGGGTGAAGAATTATCAGATGTTGATCAGGTTGCTATTGATCTTTTTGCGCGATTCAACGAAAAACAATCCGCTCTCTTTGGACAATTCTCCATTCGAGGACAACTCAAGTACAAGGAACACGTGGAGAACTATTTAAAAGATCTTCCGGATCAATTTTCTTATGAGGAGTTAGAAAAAATTGTTCGTAAGGACGCAGAAGCAAATACGACCAATAACGATATGGGGATGGAAAATCATTTCTATACGAGAGAGATTCAAAAGGATTTAAAAAAATGGGAAGGATATCAAAAAAATTACAACTTCCTCAAGTCCTCTGAATATAATGATTTGCAGCTGGTCCTCAATCAATTTGCTAAGTCGAATGTCAATGTGCTCTTTGTCATTCAGCCGGTTAACAAGAAGTGGATGGAGTACACAGGGCTCAGCGAAGAGATGTACCAGCATGCAGTGGAGAAAATTCGTTACCAATTAGAAAGTCAGGGTTTTACCAATATTGCTGATTTTTCAAAAAATGGAGGGGACCCTTATTTTGTTAAGGATACCATTCATCTAGGATGGTTAGGTTGGCTGGCTTTTGATAAGGTTGTCAATCCTTTCTTGACGGATCCGAAACCAGCTCCAGACTACAAGATGAATGACCGCTTCTTTAGCAAGGACTGGGCGACCTATGATGGGAATATCA